>NZ_JADCBG010000202.1 GCF_020253645.1 Phenylobacterium sp. | reverse complement strand
GAAGCAGACGGGAAGCTCATCTACGAAGCCAAGGATCTGCGGGTCGGACTCTACGATCCCAAGGACCTGGCCTGATACAATCGCATTCTGGGGGAACAGGGCATGCGGCGCGTCGTCGTCACCGGCATGGGCATCGTCTCATCCATCGGCAACAGCCTGGACGATGTCCGGGCCTCGCTCCATGACGCCCGGTCGGGAATTGTCGCGGCGCCGGAGTACGCCGAGCTTGGCTTCCGGTGTCAGGTGCACGCCGATCCCGGGCTGGACTGGGAGGCCGCCGTCGACCGCCGGGCCGCCCGCTTCCTGGCCCAGGGGACGGCCTTCGGTCATATCGCCATGGAACAGGCCATCGCCGACTCCGGGCTGGGGGAATCCGAGGTCTCCCACGAGATGACCGGCCTGATCGTCGGCTCTGGCGGACCCTCGACCAAGGCGATCATCGACTCGGCCGCCACCGCCCGCGAGAAGGGCCCAAAGCGCGTCGGTCCCTTCGCCGTGCCCAAGGCCATGAGCTCGGGCGTGTCGGCCGTCCTCTCGACCTGGTTCAAGATCCGCGGCCTGAACTATTCCATCTCCTCGGCCTGCGCGACCTCCACACACTGCATCGGCGCCGCCTATGAGCAGATCGCCCTGGGCAATCAGGACGTGATCTTCGCCGGAGGCGCCGAGGAGCTGCACTGGACCCTCTCCGTCCTCTTCGACGCCATGGGCGCGATGAGCTCGAACTTCAACGACCGGCCGGCCGTGGCCAGCCGCGCCTACGATGTGAATCGCGATGGGTTCGTCATCGCCGGCGGCGCAGGAATCCTGGTGCTCGAGGAACTCGAGCGGGCGAAGGCCCGAGGGGCGAAGATCTACGGCGAGATCGTGGGTTATGCGGCGAACTCCGACGGCTTCGATATGGTCGCCCCCTCGGGCGAGGGCGCCGTACGCTGCATGCGCCAGGCCCTGTCCCGGGCCGGACACCGCAAGGTCGACTATCTCAATCCGCACGGCACCTCGACGCCGGTGGGCGACATCAAGGAGATGGAGGCGGTCCGCGAGGTATTCGGCGACGCCGCCCCCGCCATTTCCTCGACCAAGTCCCTGACCGGGCACAGCCTCGGCGCCGCCGGGGCCCAGGAGGCGATCTATTCGCTCCTGATGCTGAACGGGGGTTTCCTGGCCGAGAGCGCCCATATCGAGACCCTGGACCCCGCCTTCGAGGGCCTGCCGATCCTGCGCCGGCGCGAGGACCGGCAGGTCGAGACGGTCATGTCCAACAGCTTCGGCTTTGGCGGCACCAACGGGTGCCTCGTGATGTCCCGGGTCTGACCCAAACCCTTTCCCCACCCATCAGGAGACGCGAAGTGGCCGACGACTACGACATGCCCCGGGGCGAGCTGATGAAGGGCAGGCGCGGGATCATCACCGGGGTGGCGAACCACCAGTCCATCGCCTGGGGCATCGCCAGCCAGCTGGCGGCCCAGGGCGCAGAGATGGCCTTCTTCCACCTTCCGGGCATGGAGCGCCGGGTCCGACCCCTGGCCGAGGGCGTCGGCGCGACCGTGATCGAGCCGGTCGACGTCACCGACGACGCCAGCATGGACGCGGGCTTCGCCGCCGTGGAGGCGGCCTTCGGCAAGATCGACTTCTTCGTCCACGCCCTGGCCTTCGCCCCCCGCGACCAGATCAAGGGCTCCTTCGTCGAGAACGCCACGCGGGAAGGCTTTCGCACCGCCATGGACATCTCGGCCTACAGCTTCGTGGACTGCGCCCGCCGGGCCAGCCGGATGATGCCGGACGGCGGGTCCCTGGTCACCCTGACCTACCTCGGTTCCGAGCGGGCCATCCCGAACTACAACACGATGGGCGTGGCCAAGGCGGCGCTCGAGGCCGCCACCCGCTATATCGCCCGGGACCTCGGTCCCCAGGGCATCCGGGCCAACGCCATCTCTGCGGGCGCCATGCGGACCCTGTCCCTGGCGGGAATCTCCGGCGGCCGCGCCATGCTGGCTCAGGGCCGGGCCCTGTCGGCGCTCAAGGAGGACACCTCCATGGAGGGCGTTGCGGGCGCCGCCCTTTGGCTCCTGTCCGACCTTGGCCGCTCGACCACCGGCGAGGTGGTCCATGTGGACGCCGGTTTCCACATGATGGGCCTTCCGGACGACTCCGAGGAAGGCTGAGCCTCCTCAGGCTCCGTAGGCCCGGACGAAACGGCTCGCCGCCTCCCGGGCGATGCGGTCGATCGTCGCCGGGGCGAGGTCGGACTCCACGCCGAGGAGCCTTCCGGTCTGGTGCGATCCGATCACCATTCCGGCGAAGAACTCCGCCGCCAGGGCGGGGTCGTCGACCCTCAGGCGCCCGGCCCGCGTCTCGCCCTCCAGGAAGGCGGCCAGCCGCAGCCTTGAGGTGCGGGCTCCGGTCTCGAAGAAGGTGCGCGCCAGGTCGGGCATCTCCCCGGCCCCCTGGATGTGTATCCTCAGGAGGGCGATGGAAGACGGCGTCGCGATGGACTCCAGCACCACCCGGGCGTATCCGGCCAGGGCCTCCTCCGGTCCCTCCCCCGACCCCGGATTGTCCAGGTGCGCCGTGATTTCATCGACCCGTCGCTCGATCAGCACCCGGACAAGCTCGGCCTTGGATCCGTAGCGGTTGTAGACCGTCTGCTTGGAGACCCTCGCCCGGCGGGCGATCTCCTCGATGGAGGCCGCCATGCCGCGTTCCGCGATGGCCTGTCGCGCCGCCTCGAGGATCGCCGCGCCCTTGGACTCGTCCACCTGACCCATTCGCCGCGGCATCAGATCCTCGCCCCACAGCAGATCGACGCCCCGCCGGCTCCTGCAGGCTGCATGGGGCTCTTCAGGCCCATCATGTTCCCCCCTTGTCCTTGCTGGGAGCTTCCCCTCTCCCTTGCGCCTACCTTGATCCGCACTGCGCTCGCGCACAACTCCCGAATGGGCCCGGACGTCCATCCAAATCCGGCCATTGCGCCGGACCCCCTGTCAGCGGCATATCGCCTCATGGACGCGGATGTGATCATCGCCGGGGCCGGCATGGCCGGCGCGACCCTGGCCCTGGGCCTCGCCCGCAGCGGGCTCAGGCCTCTGCTGGTGGACTCCCAGCCCTTCGACGCCCAGCTGGCGCCCGCCTTTGACGGCCGCGCCTCCGCCATCGCCTATTCCAGTTTCCGCCAGTGGCGCGCCCTGGGCCTGGCCGGCGACCTGGAGCCTTACGCCGAGCGGATGAACGAGATTCTGGTCACGGACGGCCGGACGCCCGGTCCCTCTGCTGGAGCCCCGGCCTCGGCCTTCCTGCGGTTCGACGCTGCGGAGATCGCCGACAGGTCGGAGGGCGAGCCCCTCGGCTACATGATCGAGAACCGCCACATCCGCGCGGCCCTGGCCGCGGCCGTCCGGCGCGAAGGGGTCGAGGTCCTGGCCCCTGCACGGGTCGCCGACGTCGACTTCACGCCGGGCGAAGCCCGTGTCCGGCTGGCGGATGGCCGGATCCTCGCCGCCCCCCTGGTGGTCGGCGCCGATGGCCGGGCCTCCGCCGTGGCCGCCGCCGCCGGCATCCGCAGCACGGGCTGGGCCTACCGCCAGACCGGCGTCGTCGCCACGGTCCGCCTCGACCAGCCGCATGGCGGGGTGGCGCACGAGTACTTCCTGCCCTCCGGCCCCTTCGCCATCCTGCCCCTGACCGGGCAGCGCGCCAGCCTGGTCTGGACCGAGCCGCCGGCCCGGGCCCAGGCTCTGAAGACCGCCCGGCCCGAGGTCTTCCACGCCCACCTTCAGAGACGGTTCGGCGACCTTCTCGGCAGGCCGCGCCTGGACGGGGAGGTCTTCACTTATCCCCTGTCCCTGCATCTTCCCGAGACCAGCATCGCCCCCCGCGCCGCCCTCGTCGGCGACGCCGCCCACGGGGTGCACCCCGTCGCCGGACAGGGGCTGAACCTCGGCCTGAAAGACGCCGCGGCCCTGGTCCAGGTTCTGGTGGAGGCCGTCCGCCTGGGGGAGGACATCGGCTCGGAGGCCGTCCTCGATCGCTATGCGCGCTGGCGCAGCGTCGACAATATCGGGCTGGCGGTGGCGGCGGACGCCTTCGTCCGCCTGTTCTCCAATGACAATCCCGTCCTGCGCGCCGCCCGGGGCCTGGGGCTTGCGACCGTCAACCGCATCGGACCCGTCCGCCGCTTCTTCATGCAGGAGGCGGGGGGCGCCGTGGGCGACCTGCCCCGTCTGCTCCGGGGCGAGACGCCCTGAAGCGGCCTCAGAGCTCGCGGGCTTCCTCGGGCAGCATCACGGGCACCCCGTCGCGCACAGGATAGGCCAGCCCGGCCTTCCGGCTGATCAGTTCGCCGGCGGCGCGGTCGTAGTCCAGCGGCCCATGGGTCACCGGGCAAACGAGGATTTCCAGGAGGCGGGGGTCGAGCCCGGGGTCGAGGTCCGGCAAGGGGGCGTCGTCAGGCGTATCGGTCATGGCGTCCTACTGGAGGGTCTCCGGGGTCCCGTCATCGTCTCCCAGGGCGTCCATCTCGAGGAGGGCGGTGAGCACATCCTGCCGGTCCGCCCTGTCCGGCGCCTCGAGAAGGGCCTGCTTCTCCGCAGGAGAGAAGGGAAGGCTCATGGAAAGGCCGGCGACCAGCTCATCGAGCGGGGCCGCATTCAGGGCCGTGTCGTCTATGTCGAGCTCGCGCCGGTTGAGGTAGGCGCGGAGGGCCCGCGCCAGACGGGTCCGGTCGCCGCCGACCCGACGGCCCGGCTTCAGGTCATCCGTAAACGGAGTAAAGTCCGCGCGAACCTGTCGATAGGGGGTCGTCCGATCGAGCTCGTCGATGATCCGGAACCGACAGACCCCCGTCAGCGCGATAAGGTAGTCGCCCTCTGCGCCGTCCCGGAACCGGGTGACCCGGCCGGCGCAGCCGATGCGCGCCAGGCTGGGCCGGGCCTTGTCGCCGCCGGTGGTCTGGACCATCCCGATCATTCTTTCCCCGCCCATGACGTCGTCCAGCATGTTGAGGTAGCGCGGCTCGAAGATCCGCAGGGGGAGTTCTGCGCCGGGCAGCAGCAGGGCCCCGTCCAGGGGAAACACCGGCAGGGTCTGCGGCAGCTCGATCCTGAGTGCGGGAGGCGCCATGGGTTCAGGCAAACAGGATCGCCGACAGGCGGCGACGCCCCTGCCGGGCCAGGTCGGAGGCCGGTCCCGCCGCCTCGAAGACGGTGAGAAGCTGGGCCCGGGCGGCGCCCTCGTTCCACTCGCGATCGGCGGCGATGATCTGCAGGAGGTGGTCCATGGCCGTCTCCAGCCGTCCGGCGCCGGCCAGGGCGCGGGCCAGCTCGAAGCGCGCCTCGTGGTCGTCGGGATCGGCGGCCAGGCGGGCCTCGAAGGCGGCGGTCTCGGCCGGCGCGGCGCTGGCCAGGGCGAGGGCGGCGCGGACGCTCTCCAGGCCGGGATCCCGGGCCCCCTCCGGCGCCATGGCGGCGATCTCGGCGGCCCGCTCCGGGTCGCCCCCCTCGAGGTAGACCTTCGCCATGCCTCCCAGGGCGCGGACATCCTTGGGGTCGACCTGCAGCACCCGGGCGAAGGCCTGGGCGGCGGTGTTCAGGTCGCCGGCCTCCAGGGCCTCGCGGCCAACCGCCAGCAGTTCGTCCGTCTCATCCGCCGGCGCCTGGGCGGCGAGGCGTTCGACGAAGGCCTTGATCTGGCTCTCCGGCAGGGCGCCCGTGAAGCCATCCACCGGCCGGCCGCCCACGAAGGCGAAGACGGCGGGGATGGACTGGACCCTCAGCTGGCCCGCGAACTGGGGATTCTGGTCGATGTCGATCTTCACCAGCTTCACCTTGCCCCGGGCGGCTGTAACGGCGCGCTCGATGGCCGGGCCCAGCTGCTTGCAGGGTCCGCACCAGGGCGCCCAGAAATCGACGATCACCGGGGTCTGTCGCGAGGCCTCGATGACGTCGGCCATGAAGCCCGCGTCCGTCCCGTCCTTGATCAGACCGGCCGGGGCCGCGCCGCCGGCAGGGGTCGGGTTTTCACCGATCAGGGCCATGAGGGTCTCCGTAGGGAAGTTGAGGCTGCAAGATGGACCTTCCGGGCCGCCGCTTCAACGCGCAGAAAGGGTTGTGAGGGCGAGCTCCGGAAAATCCACCACGAGGGGCTCGCGCTGCAGGTGCGCCAGGAAGGCCCGGAGGCCCGCCTGGTCGATCGTGGTGGTGGCCGTGTTCTCCAGGGGATGGAAGCTGACCTGTGCGGCCTCCGCCAGGGCCAGGTCCAGCACCAGGCGCACCCTGCGCCGGGGATCATTGGCCAGGGCGAACAGGGTCACAGAGCCCGGCGTGACCCCGAGGGTCTCTTCCATCAGCTCCGCCGGCCCGAAGGACAGGCGGGCCGAGCCGATCACCGTGTGCAGGCGCTTGAGATCGATGGCCGTGTCGTCCTTCGCGCAGACCAGCCACAGGTCGCCCCGGGCGTCCTTCAGGAACAGGTTCTTGGTGTGGGCGCCGGGGATCTGCGCCTTCACCTCCGCCCCTTCGCCCACCCGGAAGACCGCGGGATGGTCCAGGGTGGCGTGGGCGATCCCCAGGTGGTTCAGGAGGGCGAGAAGGCCGGGCCGGTCGAGCATGGCGCTCCTTACTCCCGCCCCGCCCGCGGGAAAAGCGGTGGACGCTCCGCGCGCGGCCTCGCTAAGGGGAAGGACAGGACAGGACAGACCAGGACCGGGAGCCCGCCATGGAGCTTGAGTGCTATCCCACCACCGACCGCCCGCCGGAGATCGTTCCGGGTCGGCCCCAGCGCGCCTGGATGGACAAGTTCGTCGCCCGGCACCCCTATCGCTGCCTGCCCCTGTCCATGGCCAACACCACGGGCTGGGAGATCCTCTGCCCCATGAGCTTCACCGCCGAGTGGAACGGCGGGGTCATGCAGGAGGACATCACCCTCACCCCCGACCGGCCGCACCCGGAGTTCCACCGCTTTGTCATGAGCCACTTCTCCTCGGGGGTGGTGACCATGCATCCGGGCTATCTCTTCCGCACCCCGCCCGGCTGGTCGGTCATGGTCCAGGGTCCGCCCAACCACGTGAAGGACGGCATCCAGCCCCTGTCGGGCCTGGTCGAGACCGACTGGCTGCCCTTCCCCTTCACCATGAACTGGATCTTCACCCGCCCGGGCCGGGTGCGGTTCGAGAAGGGCGAGCCCTTCTGCTTCATCACCCTGATGAAGGACCGCGAGCTGGCCGACTTCCAGCCGGTGATCCGCTCCATGGCCCGAAACCCGGAGTTGCGCGGGCAGTACGAGGCCTGGGAAAAGCACCGGGCCGAGTTCAACCGCCGGATCATGCGCTTTGACCCCGAGGCCACCAAGGAGGCCTGGCAGCGCTTCTACTTCCGGGGCGAGTTGCCCGACGAGACCGGCCCCGCCCCCGCCGCACACGTCAACAAGCGCCGCCTGAAGACCCCGCGCTTCATGGGCTGAGTCCCGCTTGCCAAGCCCGCAGGCCTCTGCCATAAGCCGGCTCCCGAACATCGGGGCCCCTACAGGGCCTCACGGAGCGCGGGCGTAGCTCAGGGGTAGAGCACAACCTTGCCAAGGTTGGGGTCGGGCGTTCGAATCGCCTCGCCCGCTCCAGAATCGGAAATCCGCCAGCCTGATGTCCCCCTGGTTCCGGGGCGCAGTCGGCGACCTTGAACCCGCACGGACCCCGGAAGCCAAGACCGCATGCCCCAACCCAAGTTCATGACGTACACGGAGCGCCAGGAGGCCTCAGCCGCCGCCAAGAAGGCGATGCTGGAGCGCCTCAAGCCCAGACCCCACGTCATGGATCCCGACCTGGAGGCCCGCAAGGCCGCCGCCGCCGCCGAGCTGGAGGCCGTCCGCGCCGCCCGCAACGCCGAGCGCGCCGCCAAGCGCGCCGCCGCCGCGGAGGCCGAGCGCCTGCGCCTGGAGGACGAGGCCATCACCCAGGAAGCCCGCGACCTGGAGCTCCGCGCCCGCCAGAAGGAAGCCCGCGACCTCCGCTACCTCGCCCGCAAGCAGAAGCGGAAGTAGGCGGGCGTCGTCCGAGGGCGAGCTGAACGAGGCCACTCTCAAGATTCGGCGTTCCAGGCGGCGCGGATGGCCATCCTCAAGGCGTGGCGGGAATCCCGTTCCGGGTCGAGCGGGCGGGGGCTTGCCGCGAAGTCTCCCCCTTTCTCCCCCCATCCCCCGAACTGCGCTAGGCTTGCGCCCGGGCAGTTCAGGAAGGGGCTTCCATGAGCAGTTTCGACGCCGATCCGGGCCATGTCGGCACGGGTCCCCTCGGGCAGAGGGCGCACCGGCGTCACATCGACCACTCCGCCCGGCTGGAGCGCCGGCTGCACGCCGTGCGGCCGGGGGTCTGGACCCTGGTGGGAAACGGCCTGTCCAACCAGACCTTCATCGAGGGGCCGGAGGGCCTGATCGCCATCGACACCGGCGAGAGCGTGGAGGAGATGCGCACGGCCCTGGCGGAGGTGCGGGCCCATACCTCCGCCCCCTTGGCGGCGGTGCTCTACAGCCACTTCCACTACATCGGCGGCACGAAGGCGGCCCTGGACGACGCCGGTCGCGCCGACCTGCCGATCCTGGGGCATGAGCGCATCCCCCTGAACCTCGCGCGCACCTCGGGCGAGATCGGCCCGGCCTATTCCCGGGGCCTGATCCACCAGTTCGGCCTGCGCCTGCCGCCGGAAGGGCCGGACGCCCTGGTCAATGAGGGTCTGGGCCTGCACTTCCGTAATCCCGAGCACGCGCCCTTCACCCCGGGGTACGTTCCGCCTACGGCGTTCTTCCGGGGCGGCGAGCGGCTGACCCTGGCGGGGCTGGCGGTGGAGATCCACCACGCCCCCTCCGACGCCGACGACAGCGTCACCTTCTGGTTCCCCGAGCTTTCGACCTGCGTCCAGAACCTGGTCTGGCCGACCCTTTTCAACGTCTTCGCCATCCGCGGCGAGGCGTACCGCGATCCCCAGGTCCTGCTGGAGGGGATCGACCACATCCTGTCCCTGGAGCCCGAGCATCTGTTGGGAACCCACGGCCCGCCGGTCTCCGGAGCGGCCGGCGTCGCCGCCCGGGTGACGCGTTACCGGGATTCCATCCAGTTCCTCTGGGACCAGACCGTCCGGGGCCTGAACCGCGGCCTGACCGCAGACGCCCTGGCCCACCAGGTGCGCCTGCCCTCAGCCTGCGAGGACGACTACCTGACGAGCGAGTTCTACGGCGTGGCCGAGCATCATGTCCGGCAGATCGCCGCCGGCCTGCGCGGCTGGTTCGACGGCGAGCCGGGCAAACTCTTCGTCCTGCCCCCGGCCGAGCGGGCGCGGCGGCTGGTGGAGGGGTTCGGCGGGGCGGCGGAGGTACGCGCCCAGGCGACGGCGGCCAAGGGGTCGGGCGACCTGCGCTGGGCCCTTGAGCTGGCCTCCTGGCTGGTGGGGCGGACGGAGGCGGAGGCCGGCGACCGAGGCCTGCTGGCGGGGGTCCTGCGCGCCATCGCCCAGGGGACTCCGGCCGCCAACATCCGCAACTGGTGCCTGACCCGGGCCCTGGAGCTGGAGGGCGCCCTGGACCTGTCGCGGGTGGCCGAGCACCGCCTGCGATCCGCCCAGCTGGCGGGGCGGCCACCGCGGGAGGTCCTTCAGCTGATGCGCGTCATGGTCGATCCGGTCTGGGCGGAGGGGATCGACCTTCACATGGGCTTCGACTTCCCCGACGCCGAGGCCGCCGGCCTGCACGTGCGCAATGGCGTCAGCGTCGCCACGGATGGGGCGGGGGCGACGACCTGCCTGTCCGTTCGCTGGGCGGACCTTGTCCGAGCCCTGAGCGGCGAGGTCCGGCTGTCGGAGCTGGAGGCCTCCGGGGCCCTCGCCATCACCGGCGACGCCGACCTGGCCCGCCGGGCCCTCGCCGTCTTCGACCTGCCCGGGCTGCGGGGCTGACATGGCTTTCCGCGCCCTCCTTCCCGCCCTTGTCCTGCTGCTGTCCGGCGGCGCCGCCCTGGCCGATCCCTGCGACGCCGTGCCGCAGAAGGGCGACCTCCCCAAACCCCTGGCCCGCGGCGAGCGCTTCTCGGGCCCCGTGGTGCATGTGGCCGACGGGGACTCCCTCTGCGTTGCGGTGGGGCCGCGGCGCGGGATCGACTGGGTGGAGGTGCGGCTGGCCGATTTCCACGCCCCGGAACTCAAGGAGCCCGGCGGCCGGGAGGCCCGCGACACCCTGAAGAGACTCACGAACGGGCGTCGGGTGGACTGCCTCTCCCGGGGCCGGACCTGGGACCGGGTCGCCGCCGACTGCCGGCTGGGCGGGCGTTCCCTGGGCGAGCGGATGCGATCCGCAGGGGTGGCCGAGGGCGGACGGGGCAAGGGGGAGGCCGTAAGGTCCCGCTGACGCCTCCGGGATGGCGGCGCCGTCCGATCAGCGCGCGCGAGGCGTCCTGGGGCGGGGGGCCGCCAGGGCGTGGGCGGCCTTGAGCGCGGACACAAGCCCAGCCTCGTCCACGGCCGAGAGGTCGCACCGTGTGGCGCCCATCCGGCCCCATCCGCCCGGCACGGGAGAGAAGGCGGCCGGGTCCTGCTCGCAGAAGAAGTCTCGCAGGTCGGGGTCGAACATCAGATTGATGTCCGCACCGTCACCGGCCAGCGTCGCGAAGGTCTTGCGCGGCGTCCGGAGCGCCGTCCGGTCAAAATGAGGGCGCTCGGAGGCGCCCTCAAGGCTCAGGGCGAGTTCCTTCGCGCGGGCGGGTGTCACGGCCATAAATCCCCGTCTAACATGGCGGCCCTGCCGACGTCAGGTCGGTGTCAGCGGGGCCCGCCCTGCAGACCGCGCCGTGACGCCGGATGACCCGATCGCCCGGGCGGCGGCCGACGTGACCGGGCTCTACACCCGCCATGGGGACCTCTGGGACCGGGTGCGGGGGCCGGACCTGCGCCTGGAGGCCGGCTGGAGGGGGCGGTCCACCGAGGTGACGCCCTCCGTGCACTTTTACGGCAGGCTTTCCGGCTTTCGGGGCCGTTCAGACGTCGCCTCTGCGGCCGACGCCCTCTCGGTAGACATGCTGTCGGTAGCCGCCGCGGTCCGGCGGTAAGGCAGCCACAACGCCACACTCGTGCCCGCACCGTTCTTGCCGCTTCCAGTCGTCAGCTGGGCGTTCAACGCCTCAGCGCGAGCGGTCATGTTGACGATGCCCTTGCCTGCAGCCGGGGCTGACCCTTTCAGACCGACGCCATTGTCGGAAAACTCGACCAGTACGCCGGGCAACCCATTCCGAAATTCGGCGCGGCAACGAACTTCGATCTCCGTTGCTGCAGCATGCTTGATCACATTGGTGACGACCTCCTGGAAGATGCGCAGCACCTGCAACGTATTGGGCGCATCCAGCCAGTCGAGAGGGGGGATGGCGTCGACATTCCATTTGAGCGCGATACCGGCCTGTTCGAGATCGGCCTGCGTCCTCTGCCTGAAGCTACCCAAGACAAGTGAGACATCGCCTTCGCTTGGCTCCAGAGAGTCGATCGCGATCTTCAGGTCGGAAATCGAGCGTTTCAGGATGCCGACCGAAGGCCCCTGTTCATCCTGCCTTCGGGCGACGGCCAGCGCGGTGACCAGGTTTGATCCGATCCCATCATGGATCTCTCGCATGAGCCGCGACCGTTCCTGTTCGACCGCCGCGCTCACCTCAAGCTGTCGGCGCGCCGCTTCGCTTTCCCGCAGTTCACGCGTCGCTTCTGAAACCTGTACCGCCAGTTCTTCGTTCATGCCCTCGACCTTCGTGAGGGCGAGCAGAACGCGTCTTCCGACGGCAAAGCAGAAGGCCGAATAGACGATAAGGCCGCCATAGGGTTGCAGGTAGAATTCAGCGCCATCCCAAGTGCGCGCCATTAGACCGAGGTCGTGCACGGAAAACAGGAAGGCCGTTGTGATCGCCACGAACATGACAAGTGAATCCAGCCGCGGATTGACGATCGCATGCCGCATGAAGAGCCAAATCACCCAGAGTGAAACCGGGATGCACGCCAAGTACGAAAGGGTCATCCCGAAAATGAGGTCTGTGAAAGAGATGTGGAGCAACAAGATAGCCAGCGCACAAAGCCCCAAGAATCCGACGACACGTCGACGGTTAGGCAATTCGATGAAAGCGGCTACAAACCCGTAGATAACCACCATCAGGACAAACAGTGATAAATGGGTCAAACTCCAGAATAAATCTCCGTTATTGAAAAGAGGAGCATCCGCATAGTAATGGATATTGCGCGCAAACCAGACAACGCCGACTAATCCCATCCAGCCAAAAATGCTTTCCTGGGGTCGAACAGACCAGAACAGGAGAATGGCCAGGGTCAGGATGGCGAGGACGCCGTTGACCACCTTCGGGCCTTCGACCCGGGTCAGCCGCCGCCATTCATGGGCCGCCCGGATCGCATCGAAGCCGCCCACGCGCAGATCGCCCACCCGAAGCGCCGCCGGATAGGCCGCGTCGACCCTCAGTACCAATTCGTTGCCATCTTCGCGAAGCAGAGCTTCCGGCAAGAGGCCCATGCGTGGCTTGTTCCAGCCATACTCGAACCGGTCGCCGACGCCAAAGCTGCGGTAGATATCCACTCCGTTCAGATAGACGACGATCCGCTCCGCGGTGTGGTCGGTCTCGAAGGCGAGCGGCCCCGGCCCTGCATCGCTCCGGGAAAAGCGCACCCGATACCATGCCGTAACGTTCTTGTCGGGATTGTACGGGACCACGTCACGCAGAAGCCGCTGACCGGTGATGGGCTTCTGCTCCCAGCCGGTCTTGGGGATTTCGCTTGTCTGCGACAAGTTCACTTCCGCCTGCCGGTAATCGAGCAAGGTTCCGGTCTGGACGTGTCGGTCCAAAAAGGGAGAGGCGCCGGTCGTTTCCGAGCGTGCGGGACCGCCCAGGACAAGAACCAGAAACGCCAGAAGCAGAAAACCGCCTCGCGGCCGAAACAAAGCCGCCCTAAAGGCCATTCAGGAGACCCCTGCTCGAGGCCTCAAACACCGCTTCGGAGCGCGAGCCCACCTCCAGCTTACGGTAAAGCCGCTTGACGTAGGTTCCCACCGTCTGCGCGGAGATGCCCAGCAGGGTGGCGATCTCGCCATAGCTGTAGCCCCGCGCCAGCAGGCCGAGCACCTCCGTTTCCCGCTCCGACAGCACCTCCTGCTGCGCGTCCGACGTGTCGGGGCGAAAGCGCTCCAGCAGCTTGCGCGCTATGAAGGGGTTGATGGGGGAGCCGCCGCGCCGGATCTCCCGGATGCCCTGCACGCAATCCTCCAGGTTCTCGTCCTTCAGCAAGTAGCCTTTCGCCCCGGCCTTGATGCTGTCCAGCACCTTCTTGTGATCGGCGAACATGGTGACGACGATGACATCGGCGGCGGGGTGGAGCGACACTGACGAGCGGATCAGGTCAATGCCCGAACCGTCCGGAAGGCCAAGGTCACACATCAGCACGTCGTAGCCGCCCGCTCGAACCAGCTTGACGCCTTCAGCATAATTTCGCGCGGTGTGGCTGACTTCAACATCGCCGCTGGCGTCGATAAGGCGGGTAAGCTGCGCCAACACCGCTGGATCATCTTCTATGACGGCAGTGCGAATCGCCATTCCGCAACTCCCCCACGAAGGGTCAGACCGATAAGGAAATCACAATAGGCGTGCGAATTTGTTCGTGTGTCCCATGAATAGGGGACACGGCGTGCAGTGCAACCCGGAGCTTCGCTGCGGCGAGTGCAATCCCCGGGCCACGAACACTGGCGCTTTCCCCTGATTTTCTGCGGCCAGCTCCGCCTTCTCCGGGCCATCACTCCGCGTCCCCAATCCATGGGACAGACAGCTTCATGGTTTCTGGTCGTTAATGCTCCGCAGAGGCCGGGCGCCGGGAAAACGCGCCCGGGTTGCGGCGCGACGACAGGAAGGACGAGAAGATGCGAAGATTTCTGACCGCAGCGGCGGCCCTGGCCCTGGTGGTTCCGGGATCGGCGATGGCGGCGAGCGACGGCACGCCCGGGGCCACCAGCACCGGCAACTTCCAGGTTTCGATGACCGTGGTGAGCGCTGCGGGTGGGCCGAGCGTCCAGGTCAGCGAGCTGGATGAT
>NZ_JADCBG010000201.1 GCF_020253645.1 Phenylobacterium sp. | reverse complement strand
CCCCTGAAGGTGGAGGAATTACGGTATCTTAATTGCTCCCCTGCGGGGGAGCTCCCCGCGAAGCGGGGTGAGGGGGCGCCACGGCGGTTCAGAAAACCCCCTCCGGCCCGCTACGCGGTCCACCTCCCCCTGAAGGTGGAGGAATTACGGTATCTTAATTGCTCCCCTGCGGGGGAGCTCCCCGCGAAGCGGGGTGAGGGGGCGCCACGGCGGTTTTCCTGACCCCGGAAACGCAAAGTTAATCCGGGCAGGGCAGGGTGAGCTTTCGGATCAACCTGCGAGTCGTGCGACCCGGTGTTACAGACCCTGCGCACCTACTGGACGACGGCCCTCCTGTGCCTGCTGATCGTCTATTTCGGCTTCCACGCCCTGACCGGCGAGCGCGGGATCCTGTCCACCGGCGAGCGGGACAAGGCCCTCAGCCAGCGCCAGGCCGAACTGGAGGCCCTGACGCGCGAGCGGGTCGAGCTTGAAACGCGGGCGCGCCTGCTCAGGGATGAGTCGGTTTCCGCCGATCTTCTCGACGAACGCGCCCGGGCCCTGCTGGGATTCGCCGATCCGAGGGACTATGTGATCCGCGAAGGGTCCTGAAGGCACCTTCGTCCGGCGGCGCCGGGTGGTTCAGGGGAGTAGCGAATGGCGCGTCCAGCGGCCGGAAGGAAGACGCGGAAGGCGGCGGCCCCGGCCGCCACGGATGCTGGCGTTTCCCGCGACCAGCTCCTCGCCTGGTATCGTGAAATGCTTCTGATCCGCCGCTTCGAGGAGCGCGCCGGCCAGCTCTACGGCATGGGCCTGATCGGCGGCTTCTGCCACCTCTACATCGGCCAGGAGGCGATCGCCGTCGGCATCCAGGCCGTGCGAAAGCCGGGCGACCAGGTCATCACCGGCTATCGCGACCACGGCCACATGCTGGTCTGCGGCATGGATCCGCGGGAGGTCATGGCCGAGCTGACCGGCCGGGCGGGGGGCTCCTCCCGCGGCAAGGGCGGCTCCATGCACATGTTCTCCACCGAGGCGGGTTTCTATGGCGGCCACGGCATTGTCGGCGCCCAGGTCAGCCTCGGCACGGGGCTGGCCCTGGCCAACAGCTACCGGTCGAACGGCGCGGTCTCCTTCACCTTCTTCGGCGACGGGGCGGCCAACCAGGGCCAGGTCTATGAGAGCTTCAACATGGCCGAGCTCTGGAGCCTGCCGGTCGTCTACGTGATCGAGAACAACCAGTACGCCATGGGCACCTCCATCGAGCGGTCGTCCTCCGAGACCCACCTGTTCCGGCGCGGCGCTTCCTTCCGGATTCCGGGTGAGGAGGTCGACGGCATGGACGTGGTCGCCGTGCGCGACGCCGCGGCCCGGGCCGCCGAGCACGCCCGGTCGGGGCAGGGGCCCTACATCCTGGAGATGAAGACCTACCGCTATCGCGGCCACTCCATGAGCGACCCGGCCAAATACCGGACCCGGGAGGAGGTGGAGGAGGTGCGGCGTAACCGCGACCCGATCGACCACGTCCAGGAGCTGCTGTCCGAAAAGGGCTGGGCCGACGAGGCGGCGCTCAAGGCCATCGACGCCGAGGTCCGCGCCATCGTCGCCGACGCCGCCGAGTTCGCCCGCATCTCGCCCGAGCCCGACCCGTCCGAGCTCTTCACGGACATCTATGTGGAGGCGGGGCGGTGACCGACATCCTGATGCCCGCCCTCTCGCCCACCATGGAGGAGGGGACCCTCGCCAAGTGGCACGTCAAGACCGGTGACGCCGTCCGCTCGGGCGACGTCATTGCCGAGATCGAGACCGACAAGGCGACCATGGAGGTCGAGGCGGTCGACGAAGGCGTCATCGAGGCCATCCTGGTTCCGGAGGGGACCGAGGAGGTCAAGGTCAACACACCGATCGCCCGCCTTGGCGCCGCGGCCGGGACAGGGGCCGCAGCCCCCCCTCCGGCGCCCCCCATTCCCCCCCCTTCGGTCCCTCACGTCACCCCCCCTGCGGAGGCGACGGCGCCGGAACCCTCACACGACGCCCCCACCCCCCCCGCCGCGACGGTCACGGGACGCCGGACCACCGTCCGCGACGCCCTGCGCGACGCCATGGCCGAGGAGATGCGCCGGGACGAGACCGTCTTCCTGATGGGCGAGGAGGTCGGCCAGTACCAGGGCGCCTACAAGGTCAGCAGGGGCCTGCTGGAGGAGTTCGGCGCCCGCCGGGTGATCGACACCCCCATCACCGAGCACGGCTTCGCCGGCCTCGGCGTCGGCGCGGCCATGGCGGGCCTGAAGCCTATCGTCGAATTCATGACGTTCAACTTTGCCATGCAGGCCATTGATCATATTATCAATTCGGCGGCGAAGACCCTTTACATGTCGGGCGGGCAGATCACCTGTCCCATCGTCTTCAGGGGGCCGAACGGCGCGGCGGCGCGGGTCGCGGCCCAGCACAGCCAGGACTACTCGGCCTGGTACGCCCAGATCCCCGGCCTGAAGGTGGTGGCGCCCTACGACGCCGCCGACGCCAAGGGCCTTCTCAAGGCCGCCATCCGCGACCCGAATCCGGTGGTCTTCCTGGAGCACGAAATGCTCTACGGCCAGGAGTTCGACGTGCCGGAGGACCCGGACTGGACCGTACCGATTGGTCAGGCGCTTATCCGGCGGCCGGGCCGGGACGTGACCCTGACGGCCCATTCGCGCATGGTGGGCCTGGCCCTGGAAGCGGCGGAAGTCCTTTCGAAACAAGGGATTGAGGCTGAGGTCGTGGACCTCCGCACCCTGCGTCCCCTGGACCGCGCGACCATCGTCGAGAGCGTGAAGCGGACAAACCGGATCGTCAGCGTCGAGGAAGGGTGGTCGCCCATGGGCGTCGGCGCCGAGATCGTCGCCACGGTCGCGGCCGAGGCGTTCGACTGGCTGGACGCCCCGCCCCTGCGCATCGCCCAGGCCGATACGCCCCTGCCATACGCCGCCAACCTCGAGGCCCTCGCCCTGCCGTCGGTGGATCGGATCGTCGAGGCGGCCCTGAAGGTCTGCTACCGGTGAGCGCCCTGGCCTTCAAGACCGGTGGATGCCATTGCGGGCGGGTCCGCTTCGAGGTCGCCCTTCCGGAGAGGCCTGAGGCCCATTCCTGCAATTGTTCAATGTGTTCGAAGGTCGGTTTCATCCACCTCATCGTGCCGGAGAGCCGGTTTCGCCTGGTCCAGGGCGAAGGGGATCTGGTGGAATACGCCTTCAATTCCGGCGTGGCCCGGCACCTGTTCTGCCGGACCTGCGGGGTGAAGAGCTTCTACCGCCCGCGCTCCAACCCGGATGGCTGGTCGGTCAACGCCCGCTGCCTGGACGAAGCCCTGGACATGGACCTGACCGAGTTCGACGGCCGCAACTGGGAGGCCAACGCCGCCAGCCTTGCCCACCTGTCCCGGGAGGCCGCGCCATGACCGACATCCTCATGCCCGCCCTGTCCCCGACCATGGAGGAGGGCATCCTCGCCAAGTGGCTTGTAAAGGTGGGAGATTCCGTCCGGTCGGGCGATGTCGTCGCCGAGATCGAGACCGACAAGGCGACCATGGAGGTCGAGGCGGTGGACGAGGGCGTCGTCGAGGCCCTGCTCGTCGCCGAGGGGACCGAGGGGGTGAAGGTCAATACGCCCATCGCCCGGCTCTCAGGCGAGGGTGGTCCCCCCGCGGCGACGCCGGCGCCGCCTCAGCCCGTCGCGGCTCCTGCGCCTCGGAGCCTCGATCCGGCGGTGGAAAAGCCCGACTTGCCAACGGGTTCCGGACGTATCTTCGCCTCGCCTCTGGCGCGCCGGCTGGCGGCTGAGCGGGGGCTGGACCTGGCGACCCTTACCGGCTCGGGCCCGCATGGCCGGATCATCCGCGCCGATGTCGAGGCCGCGGCCGCCGCGCCGCCTGTGCGCCCCGTCCGGGTCGAGGCCCCCGCCCCGGTCCCGGCGTCCGCCCCCGCCGCAAGCCTCGCCCAGCTGGGCTATCCGGACGACAGCTACACCCTGGTCCCGCTGGACGGCATGCGTCGCACGGTGGCGCGCCGGTTGACCGAAAGTGCGAGGGATATTCCGCACTTCCCCCTGACGATTGATGTGGAGATCGACGCCCTGCTGGCCGCGCGGACGCGGATCAACAGCCTGCTGGAGCCCCGCGGGATCAAGGTCAGCGTCAACGACCTGGTCATCAAGGCCGCCGCTCTGGCCCTGAAGCAGGTCCCGGAGGCCAACGCCTCCTTCACGCCCGAGGGGATCGCCCTGCACCGGCACGCCGACATCTCCATGGCCGTGGCGGTCGAGGGCGGGCTGATCACCCCCATCCTCCGCAGGGCCGAGCAGAAGGGCCTCGCGGACATCGCCCAGGAGGCCAAGGACCTGGCCGAGCGGGCCCGCAGCCGGAAGTTGAAACCTGAGGAATTCCAAGGCGGTAGCTTCTCCATCTCAAACCTGGGCATGTTCGGGATCCGGCAGTTCGGCTCGATCATCAACCCGCCCCAGGGCGCCATCCTGTCGGTGGGCGCCGGCGAGGCGAAGGCGGTGATCCGGGACGGCCAGGTCGTCTCTCGCACCCTCATGACCGTGACCCTGACCTGCGACCACAGGGTCATCGACGGCGCCATCGGCGCCCGCTGGCTGGCCGCCTTCCGGGCCCTGATCGAAGAGCCCGTCACCATGATCGTCTCGGGGGGCCGCCGT
>NZ_JADCBG010000200.1 GCF_020253645.1 Phenylobacterium sp. | reverse complement strand
CCATCTGGTAGCCCCAGTCGCCGAAATGGGCGTCGCCGATCGTTTCGTCGCCCCGGAAGCGGTGAATGCGCTTCAGCGACTCGCCGATGATGGACGAACGCAGGTGACCCACATGCATGGGCTTGGCCACGTTCGGGCCGCCATAGTCGATCAGGATGCGGCGCGGCGCGACGACACGCTCTGCGCCCAACCGGGGGTCGGCGGCGATCTCGCCTGCCCGGACCGAAAGGGCGGCGTCGGACAGGCGGAGGTTGATGAAGCCCGGCCCGGCGACCTCGATACCGGAGAACTCGGGCGCGCTTCCCAAGACGCCCGCCACCGCGGCGGCGATCTCTCGCGGGTTACGGCCGACGCGCTTGGCCGCCGCCAGGGCGCCGTTGCACTGGAAATCGGCGAGGTCGGGCCGGTCGGAGGGCGTGGCGCGGGCCAGTTCGACGGGCAGGTCAAGCGTCCCGAACGCCTCGGCGAGGCGTTGGTCAATCGCGCGGAGGAACCCGCTCATCTGGGGGTCCGGCCGCCCGTAGCTGCAGTCTGCGCCCCTGCGTCAAGCCGGAACCGCTTTCCCTGACGGTTGAAGTCGGCCATGGCCGGGGTCACGTCAAAGCCGACCAGAATCTCGAAGTTGGAGCCCGAGGTGGTGAGCGCGGCCCTGGGGATGACGATGCCATCAATCCGCTCTACCGCGTAGAGCCGGTCCTCTCCCGGCTGGAAGCGAACCGGCAAGTCGAAATAGGCCTTCTCGAGGACCGTCCGGTTGCGCTGGGTCACGGCGACCCAATAGCGGTAGGTCTTGGCGTCTCCCGTCGCCCGCGGACCCTTTCCGACGGCGAACAGCACGTCCATGGCCACGGTGATCGGCTCATTGTCCTTGTAGGCGCAGCCGGCTGAGATCTTCTGGATTTCACCCGACCAGACGACCTCGGCGGAGGCCTCGCGCCCGCCGGCGAACTCCACATAGCGGCCGGCGTCGTAGAGAACCTTCACGAAGGGACAAGGGCCAGCGTTGCGAAGCTGTGGCAGGGGCGCCTGGTTGTCCCCGAACTCGGCGTCGCGCTGGCGCTTGCGCGCCGCGTCGTCGGACTGTTGTTCGTCCGGGCTGCGACGGGACTGGGCCAGGGCGTCGGTCGCCGGGACGGCGAAGGCGCAGGCGAGGAGGAAGGCGGCGATCAGGGAGCTCTTGCGCATCGTGTCGTCCGGCAGGCGTCGCGCGGAAGGCGCGACGAGGCCCCCTGATACTGGCTAAAGATTACGGCTGCAACGCGGCCAGTCAGACCCTAGATAGGGGACATGACAGACGCCGCCGCCAAACCGCCCGTCCTGCGGGTCCGCCTTGCCGCCCCCAGGGGCTTTTGCGCCGGCGTCGATCGCGCCATCCAGGTGGTGGAGGCGACCCTCGAGCGCTTCGGCGCGCCCGTCTATGTACGCCACGAAATCGTCCACAACCGGCACGTGGTCTCGCGCCTCCGGGACCTCGGCGCGGTGTTCGTCGAAACCCTGGAGGAGTGCCCGGACGACCGGCCGGTGGTGTTCTCCGCACACGGCAGCCCGCGCTCGGTGACGGAGGGGGCCAGGGCGCGCGGCATGACCTATCTCGACGCCACCTGCCCGCTGGTCTCCAAGGTGCATGTGGAGGCCGCAAGGCACCACGCGGCGGGTCGCCAGGTTCTCCTGATCGGGCACGCAGGTCATCCGGAAGTCATCGGCACCATGGGACAGCTTCCCGACGGCGCCGTGGTTCTCATCGAGACGCTGGAGCAGGCGCAGAGCTTTGTCCCCGACGGATCCGGCGGCGTCGCCTATGTCACCCAGACCACGCTCTCGGTCGACGACACGGCGGAGATCGTCGAGGCCCTGAAGGCGCGGTTCCCGGACATGACCGCACCCCACAGGGACGACATCTGCTACGCCACCACCAACCGGCAGGAAGCGGTGAAGTCCATCGCCGGGGGCTGCGACGTCCTCCTGGTGATCGGTTCCGCCAACTCGTCCAACTCGGTGCGCCTCGTGGAGGTGGGGTTGAAGGCCGGAGCCCCAAAGGCCTTCCTCATCGACGACGCCGACGATCTGGATCTGGCCTGGCTGGAGGGCGCCGGGACCGTCGGCGTGACCGCAGGCGCCTCCGCTCCGGAAGACCTTGTCCAGGGTGTGATCGCCAAGCTCCGAAGCGCCTACGCCGTCACAGTCGAGGAGATCGGCGCGGCCCGCGAGACCGTCAGCTTCAAGCTTCCCCGCGCCCTCCTCGCCTGAGCCTGCCCGCCGGTGACCGGCGAAGGACCGCGGTGGCCGAGTGCGCCCCGTTGCCGACCCACGGCGACGCCGGTTTCCGGCGCCTCGACGAACTGGCTTGACCCGGCGCCGCGCCTCGCCCAATCCGGGCGCATGGCCGTCTACACCGACATCACCGACGAGGAGCTGGAGACCCTGCTCGCCGACTTCGACATCGGCGCGCCCCTGTCGCTGAAGGGCGTGGCGGAAGGCGTCGAGAACTCGAACTTCCTCCTGGAGACGGAGACCGGGCGGTTCATCCTGACCATCTACGAAAAGCGGGTGCGGGCAGATGACCTGCCCTACTTTCTTGACCTTCTGACCTGGCTGGCGGGGCGCGGATTCCCGGGCGCGGCCCCCGTCGCAGACCGTCAGGGGCGCACCCTGAAGGTCGTTCGGGGCAAGCCGGTGGCCATCGTCACCTTCCTGCCCGGGCTTTCGGTGCGCCGACCCAACGCCGCCCATTGCCGCGAAGCGGGTGCGGGGCTTGCCTGGCTTCACCTTGCAGCCGACGGCTTCGCCCTGACCCGCGAGAACACCCTGGGTCAGGCGGCCTGGCGGCCCCTCTTTGCGTCCTTGGAGGCGGCGGCCGAAGCCCTCAAGCCGGGCCTCGCCGCAACGATTCTCGCGGATCTCGACGCCCTTGGCACGGCATGGCCCTCCGGCCTGCCCGACGGCGTGATCCATGCGGACTTCTTCCCTGACAATGTCTTCTTCCGGGCCGAGGCCTTCGCCGGGGCCATCGACTTCTATTTCGCCTGCAACGACATGCTGGCCTACGACATCGCCATCGCCCTGAACGCCTGGTGCTTCGAGGCGGACGGAAGCTTCAACGTGACCAGCGCCCGGACCCTGGTCGCGGGTTACGAGTCCCGGAGGCCGCTGTCCCCGGCTGAGCGCGCCGCCCTGCCAATCCTGGCCCGAGGGGCGGCCATGCGGTTCTTCCTGACCCGGCTGGCGGACTGGGGGCCTGTTCCGGAAGGCGCGCTTGTCCGGCCGAAGTCGCCCCTGGAATACGAGCGCAAGCTTGCGGTCCACCGGGAATCCGCCGACCTCCTCCTCTTCGGCCCAGGCAAGTGACGCCGGACGTCGTGATCTACACAGACGGCGCCTGCTCGGGGAATCCAGGGCCCGGCGGCTGGGGCGCCGTCCTGCTCTGGGGCGACCACGAGCGGGAACTCTTTGGCGGCGATCCGGCGACCACCAACAACCGCATGGAGCTGATGGCCGCCATCCGCGCCCTGGAGGCCCTGAAGCGTCCCTGCCGGGTCGAGCTGCACACCGACAGCCAGTACCTGCGCACCGGCATTACGGAGTGGGTGCGCAACTGGAAGGCGCGGGGCTGGAAGACCGCCGACCGCAAGCCTGTGAAGAACGAGGACCTCTGGCGCCGTCTCGACGAAGCCCGGCAGAGACACGAGGTGCAGTGGCGCTGGGTGAAGGGCCACAACGGCCACGAGCTCAACGAACGCGCTGACGCCCTGGCCCGGAAGGGACTCGCCGAGGGGCCCCTTGATCCTTGACGCCGCCGAGGGCGTGTTTGATAGTTGTATTTGCAACTATATGAGGCGCGATCGTGGAAGCTGTCATCCGGACCCGGACCACGGACCCGCCCCACCTGGAGGTCCTTTATGAACTGGGCGCTGCCGAGCACGCCCTGAGAGCGGCTGTGGAGGCCCGGCTTCCGGCGCCCATGTCTTACACACACTTTGAAGTCTTGAGGGATTTTCTGCGTTTCGGCGATGGCGCCCCCCCGGCGGAGATCGCCTCACGCCTGAGGATGAGCCGGGGCGCGGTGACCCATTTGCTCCAGCGTATGGAGGCTCTGGGCTGGATTCGGCTGGCGGGTGACGACCGCGACGGACGGCGCAAGCAGGTCTTCCTCACCCCGGAAGGCGCCAGGATGGCCCGCGCGGCGGCGACGGCCCTGCGCCCCGGAGCCGATCGCCTCAAGACTGATTTGAATGACAACTATCTGAAGGAGGGCCTGGCCTTTCTCCAGGCTCTGCGCCGAAGCCTGGAGTCTCTCAACGCCGACGACGGACCTGGAGGATCGCGCCCCTGATCCCGGTGACCTCGACCTCGGCCTCGGCCGCCAGGGCGCCGCCGCCCTCCAGCTCCGCCGCCCACTCCTTGCCATCGAGAGCGATCCGGCCCTCCCCGTGATGGAAGGCGGCGACGCTCCTGGCCGACTGGCCGATCAGGCGGGAGGTGGTGTCATTGATGTCGCCCGGCGCGGCGGCGCCGCCCCTCGGGAAGAAGCGGCGTGCGCCGAAGGTGGTGACCAGCGTCAGGAGGGCGAACAGGACCGCCTGCCCCGTCCAGCCTGGATCGAGGACCAGGGCGACAAGAGCCACGGCCCCGGCAGAGGCCGCCGGCCACAGGAGCCAACCCGTTCCGGTGGCCGCCTCGACCGCGAGCAGGGCGACGGCCAGCCCCCCCCAGAACCAGAAAGGCTGGGCGGCCAGGAGTTCGGTCAGGGCCGCCATCTCAGCCTCCCTGGGCGCTGCTGCGGGCGCCGTTCAGGAGTTCGGAGACGCCGGCGATCGAGCCGATGATGGTGGACATCTCGGCCGGGACGATCACTGTCTTCTGCTGCGGGCTCTCCGCCAGCTTGGCGAAGGCATCCACATAGCGCTGGGCGATGAAGTAGTTGATCGCGTTGACATCGCCCTTGGCGATGGCCTCGGACACCATGCGGGTCGCCTCGGCCTCGGCCTCGGCGGAGCGCTCCCGGGCCTCGGCGTCGCGGAAGGCGGCCTCCCGGCGGCCCTCAGCCTCCAGGATGGCGGCCTGCTTGGCGCCCTCGGCCCGGGCGATGGCCGCCTGCTTCTCGCCATCGGCCTCGGTGATGACCGCGCGGCGTTCCCGCTCGGCCTTCATCTGCCGGGCCATGGCGTTGGAGATGTCCGGCGGCGGCAGGAGATCCTTGATCTCGATCCGCGCCACCTTGACGCCCCAGGGGCTGGTGGCCTCGTCGATCACCGCCAGCAGGCGGGAGTTGATGTGGTCGCGCTGGCTCAGCACCTCGTCCAGCTCCATGTTGCCCACCACGGTGCGCAGGTTGGTCATGGACAGCTGGGTGATGGCGAAATCGAGATTGGTCACACGGTAGGCGGCGGAGGCCGCATCCATCACCTGGATGAAGACGATGGCGTCCACCTGGACGGTGACGTTGTCCTTGGTGATCACCTCCTGGCGGGGCACGTCCAGGACCTGCTCCATCATGTTGATCCGCGCGCCGACCGTCTCGACGAAGGGGGTCAGGATGTT
>NZ_JADCBG010000020.1 GCF_020253645.1 Phenylobacterium sp. | reverse complement strand
GGTTCGGAACGAGGCGGTGGCGCAGGCGAGACGACGGGTCTGGCCGGGGGTTCGGTGGCGGCAGGGGGGCGGACGGCTGGCGCCGGCGCAGGCGCCGGCGGCTGCGGCGCGGAGGGCGTAGCGGGGCGCTGAGCGGGCGCCTGCCCGGGCGCGGGTCGCAGTTCCGGCGGGGCCGTAGCGGATGGATCCTCCAGAGGCGCATCCGTCTCCGGCGCTACGGCTTCGGGCTGCGGTGCAGGGGGCCGCGCTGGCGGCGCCGGCGGTGGAGTCCGGACCGTCTCCCGGATCGGTCCGCGATCCCTGGCTCCATCGGGCAGGATCAGCCTCTGGCCGGCACGGAGCGAGGCGGTCGTCCTCAAGTCATTGGCGGCGGCGAGGGCGCGAGCCGTCACGCCAAAGCGCCGCGCAACCACGTTGAGCGTATCCCCGCTGACGACGATATAGGCCCGCTCTGTCCGGGAGGGTCCCTTCAGGACCTGCCCGGGGCGAAGGGGATAAGGCGGCGCAAGGCCATTGAGGCTGGCCAGTTCGCGACGAGACAGACCAAGGCGACCGGCGATCTCGTCGACAGTGTCTCCACTCCGGACAGTGTAGGTCACCGCCCGACCCCTGACGCTCACCACCCGGCCGCCCGCGAGCACTCGCACCGTCGTCGCGCCAGCCTCGGTTGCGGCATCCACCGGGGTCTCAGGCTCGCCCCTGGCGCGGGCAGTGTCTGCGGGCGGGGCGGACGGCCTGGCGGCCGTCGTTGTCGGGCGTATGGGACCCCGGTCGCGGTAGCCCTGCGGCAGGGTCAGCCTTTGCCCGGCGCGAAGAGAGGCTGTGGGCCTCAGGCCATTCGCCGAGGCCATTTGCCGAGTCGTGACGGAAAGCCGGCGGGCGACGGCTTCGAGGCTGTCGCCCGCCGCCACCACGTAGACCCGGCGCGTCTCAGGGGGGCCCTTCAGGCTGCGACCGACACTCAGGGTGTAGGGCGGCTTGAGATCATTGAGTTCCGCCAATTCCCGGCGGGTCATTCCAAGCCGGGCGGCGATCCCGTCCACCGTATCGCCGCTTCTGACGACATAGGTCGACGCCCCGCCCGTGACGCTGATGATACGACCTGCAGCCTGCATGGCGGCGGCGCTCCCCGCGTCCTGACCTGGGCCCGGAATCCTCAGCCTCATCCCGGCGTCGATCCTCGCCCCGGCGCCCAGGTCATTGGCCTCGGCGATGGCCTCGGCAGGGACGCCGAACCTGCGGCTGATGCCGAACAAGGTGTCGCCCCGCTGCACCGTGTAGGTATCGCCAGAGGCCTGCAGCAGGGCCAGCCGGACGGGCGCTGCGTCGCTGCGCAAAGCCTCCTGAGCCCCAGAGGGTGCTGCGAGGCCGCCGAGCGCCATTGACGCAGCAAGCATCAAGGCGGTCCGGTTGAGATAACTGCTCATCGCCGCTCCGGCTCTGTTCACCCAGTCGGCGCCGCGATTCGGACCTGCGACGCAGTCCTCATTCACGACCCCAAAAAATCGTCACCATTTGGGCGGGCTCAGGACTCCTTCGCCACACCCTCCAGCAGCGGCACGAACCTGACTTCCGTCAGGGTCTCCATCGTGAAGCCACCCTCCCCATCTCCGACATAACGGTTCAGGTTCTGGACAGGCCCGCGCCCCACCGGCGCCACCATTATCCCCTTCGGCTTGAGTTGCGCTAGCAGGGTACGCGGATCATCCGGAGCGGCGGCCGTGACCATGATCCGGTCAAAGGGCGCCTGCTCGGGCCAACCCTGCCCGCCATCGCCAAACCGCGTGACCACGTTGGTCAGCCCCAATTCGCGGAAACGGGCCTCCGCCGCGGACAGGAGGGTCCGGTATCGCTCCACGGAGTAGACCAGACGAGCCAGCTTGGAGAGGATGGTCGTCTGATACCCAGATCCCGTCCCGATCTCCAACACCCTCGACCGCCTCTCGATCTTCAACGCCTGGGTCATCAGGCCAACGATATAGGGTTGGCTTATGGTCTGGCCGCAGGCGATGGGCAGGGCCTGGTCCTCGAAGGCGCGCTCCTGGAAGAGTTCCGGCGTGAAGAGGTCCCGCGGCGTGGTGGCGATAGCCGACAGGACGGCCGGGTCGGACACCCCCTGCTCCCGCAGGGTCTCCATCAGGCGGACGTGTCTCGGATCGGCGGGCGTCTGGGGGCGGCGCGCCATCGTCAGGCCCTCGGGGGGGCGCCGCCCAGGAGGCCGCGCATCCTGTGAACGGTTTCGTTGTGGGTGAGATCGATATGCAGCGGCGTCACCGAAATACGGCCGTCATAGATCGCCCGGAGATCCGTGCCGTCCGCCGGGGCCGAGATCTCACGGCGGAAGCCCATCCAGTAGTAGGTCTCGCCCCTCGGATCGGTTCGCTGGACCGCCTGACGTACATGAACGTCCCTGAAGGTCTGGCGGGTGACCTCCACCTCCCGGATCTGTGAGGTCGGGCGGGAAGGGAAGTTGACATTCATCACCACATCGGACGGCCAGCCTATCTCCACCAGGCGGCGGATGATGCCGGGTCCGAACTGTTCTGCGGGCAGGAAGACCGGTTGGTCGGCCATATCCTCCCCCGGCGTCGGCCAACTCATCTGGGACAGGGCGATGGCCGGGACGCCAAGGGCCATGCCCTCAATGGCGCCAGCCACTGTACCGGACATGGTGACGTCTTCAGCCAGGTTGGCCCCACGGTTGACGCCGGACAGGACAAGGTCAGGCCTTAGCCCCCCCAGGAGTTCCGTGATGGCCAGCATGACGCAGTCTGTCGGCGTCCCCGTGGTCGCAAACCGCCGCTCGTCGAGGCGTCGGACCCGAAGTGGTTCGGCAAGGGTCAGGGAGCGGCTGGCGCCGGACTGCTCATACTCCGGCGCACAGATCCAGATGTCCTCGCTCAGGACCCTTGCGATCCGCTCAAGGGAGACGAGACCTTCTGCATGGATGCCGTCGTCGTTGGTCAGGAGGATGCGCACGGGGTCAGGCGGCCCGGTCGATGTGGGTGAGGCCGCCCATGTAGGGCTGGAGCGCCTGGGGGATGGCGACCCGGCCGCCCTCGTCCTGATAGTTTTCAAGCAGGGCCACGAGTGTGCGGCCCACGGCGAGCCCGGAGCCGTTCAAAGTGTGGACATACCTTGCGCCCTTCTCCCCCGGCGACTTGGCGCGGGCCTCCATCCGACGCGCCTGGAAGTCACCGCAATTGGAGCAGGAACTGATTTCACGATATCTGCCCTCGCTGGGCAGCCAGACCTCCAGGTCGTAGGTACGGCGGGCGCTGAATCCCATGTCTCCGCGGCACAGGAGCATGGTCCTGAATGGGAGTTCCAGGCGCTTCAGGACCGCCTCGGCGCAGGCCACCATGCGCTCATGCTCCAGGTCGGACTGGTCGGGTTCCGTGATGGAGACGAGCTCCACCTTGTAGAACTGATGCTGACGGATCATGCCGCGCGTGTCCCTGCCCGAGGCGCCCGCCTCGGAGCGGAAACAGGGGGTCAGGGCGGTGAGACGCAGAGGCAGGCTTTGCGCCGAAAGGATCTGCTCCCGAACGAGGTTTGTCAGGGAAACTTCAGCGGTTGGAATGAGCCAAAGATCGTCCGTGGTCCGGAACAGGTCTTCCGAGAACTTGGGAAGCTGGCCGGTGCCGTAGACCGCCGCGTCCCGTACGAGAAGCGGGGGGGAAACCTCGGTATAGCCGTTCTCCAGGGTCTGGATGTCCAGCATGAACTGTCCCAGCGCCCGCTCCAGCCTGGCAAGCCGCCCCTTGAGGACGACAAACCGAGCTCCGCTCATGCGTGCGGCCGCCTCGAAATCCATCAGTCCAAGCGACTCGCCCAGGTCGGCGTGGCTCCGCGCAGCCTGGACGGCGAACGGCTCTCCCCATCGCCGGACTTCGACATTGTCACTCTCGTCGTCGCCGTCGGGAACGTCCGGAGCTGGCAGATTCGGAAGGCCGGCGAGAAGCTCCTTCAACGCCTGCTCTGCATCGCTCTCCCGCTTCGAATCATCCGCAGCCTCGGACCTCAGGTTCTCGACCTCAGCCAGAAGAAGCGCAGCTTGCGCCTCGTCCTTCGCCGCCTTGGCCTGACCGATGCGGCGGGAAAGATCGTTTCGGCGCGCCTGAGCGGCCTCCGCCGCCGTGCGCGCAGTGCGGGCGAGCTGGTCGAGCCTCAGCGCCTCCTGCGCCGCCCCGGAACGCCCCTTCGCCGCCCACGCCTTCTCGAAGAGGTCGGGTGATTCACGAAGGGCTCGGATATCGTGCATGGAAAGGGAGTCTCTCGGGTGCTTCGCATTGTCTAGTGCGCGTCGCCGGGGGCGCCAACCACCCGCGACCGGGTTCCGACGATCGCCTCTTCGGGCTCCTCATCCCGCCTGCGGAACTCGATGATCCGGACGCACCAGCTCGCGACTTCGTAGAGCAGGATGATGGGCAGAGCGAGCATGAGCTGGCTGATGGGATCCGGCGGCGTGACGACCGCGGCGACGACAAAGATCGCAACGATCGCATAGCGGCGGAACTCCCGAAGCGCCTGGGAACTGACCATTCCCGCAAGGCCAAGCAGGGTGAGGACAACCGGCAACTGAAAACAGAGCCCAAAGGCCATGAGCAGGGTCATGACGAGAGTGAGGTAGTCGGAGACCTTCGGAAGCAACTCCACAGTGATTGTGCCTGAACCGAGGATTTGCTGTGAGAGCGAGAACCAGAGGACGAACGGAAAGATGAAGAAGTAGACCAGCGCCGCTCCCAACGAGAAGAGGACCGGCGAGGCGATCAGGAACGGCAGAAAGGCCCTGCGCTCGCGCTTGTAGAGCCCCGGCGCCACAAAGCCGTAGACCTGGCTGGCGAGGATCGGAAAGGCAAGTATGATCGCCCCGAAACCCGCCAGCTTGAGCTTGGTGAAGAAGAATTCCAGTGGGGCTGTGTAGATCAGTTTCAACTCCTGGCCCTGGAGCGGGGGCATGTCCTTCAACCCCATCAGGACCAGCAGAAGGTCGAAAGGCCCGCCGCCCGAGCCGGAAACCCCCGCGGGCTTGAGATGAAGCGCGACCATGAGCCCGTCCCAGAAGCCGGACTGGGAAGCGGTGGCGGCGGCGGCCTTCTGAGCCGCCAGAATCCCAGCGGCGGCCTCGTAGGGTCTGAGCAGGACCCGGTAAATGTCGTCGGCAAAGGCGAAGCAGACGATGAAGGCCAGGAATACGGCGATCAGCGACCGGATCAGCCGTTGCCGCAGCTCGACCAGATGGTCGAGGAGGGGCGCGCGCGACGCCTCGATCTCGTCGTCCGGATCCTCGACCGCGCTCATTCCGCTTCCTCCGAGGTCGTTTTCGGCCGCCTGGATCTTCGCGCGGCCGGGCCTGGCTGAGGCTCGGGATCCGCGAGCGAAGCCTGGGGCTCCTCGGCGTCACTCTGCTCCGCCGGCGCGCCACCGAAGGGCGGGTGGAACTGGAGATCGGCGCCCCTGAGGCTGTCGTCGATTTCCCTGAGGACCTGGTTCACCTCCGCCGTCTCGCTGGTCAGCAAGGCGCCCTGGGACTGGCGCATGGCCTCGACTTCCCGCCTCAGCTCGTCGAGTTCCGACTGCCGCGCCATGTCGTCAAAGCTCGCCCGGAACTCCGCCGCCATCGAGCGCAGGCGACCGACCCATTCCCCCAGCTTCCGGAGCATGACGGGCAGGTCCTTGGGGCCGACCACGATAAGGGCCACCGCGGCGATCAGGAGATATTCAAGCCCGCCGACTTCGGGAAGCATGACCAGGTCCTAGCAGTAGTATGCCCACGCCTTCGGCCTGGGAATTTCCGATGCCGACCGGATCAGGGCCGGGCGTCGTCCTTGGGAGCTTCCACCTTGGTCGCCGCGGTTTCAGCGGGCGCCTCGGGCTCTGCACCTTGCTTCAGGCCTTCGCGGAACGCACGGATACCCTTCCCGGCGTCGCCGAGCAGGCCGGAAAGCTTACCCCGCCCTCCGAAGAGGATCAGGACCACCACTGCGACAATGATCCAGTGGATCGCAGACATTCCGCCCATTTTCCGACTCCTCAGTGGGTGCGGGCTCGGCGCCCGGATCGCCCTTCAGTATTATAGACGCCGGGACCGGTGAGCGCCAAGCCTCAGCCGTCGTCGCTCGCCCTACTCCCGGCCCCGGAGGCCCCACCGAGGAAGTCCATGTGGAATTCAGGGGCAGCGTCGCCGTCTTCGATCGGATCCTCCTCGGCCTCTCCGGCGCCCGGCGTCGGAACCGCAAAGTCCGGCGGGAGATCGAGGCTGAGAAGGCCAGCCGCACGCATATCCGCAGCACCGGGAAGATCCGCCAGGCTGGCGAGGCCGAAGGTCTCGAGGAAGGCGTCGGTCGTGCCGTAGGTGACCGGCCGCCCCGGAGTCCGCCGTCGCCCCCGCATCCGCACCAGCTTCAGCTCAAGCAGGACATCCAGCGTACCCCGGCTCGCCTGGACCCCCCTCACGGCCTCGATCTCGGCGCGTGTGACGGGCTGGTGATAGGCGATGATGGCCAGGGTCTCCTGTGCGGCGCGGGAGAGCCGGCGAGGCTCCTCGCGCTCAAGGGTCATCAGAAAGGCGAGGTCCGGAGCGGTCTGGAAACGCCAGCGATCACCTACGCAGGCCAGTTCGACGCCGCGTCCGGCGTACCGGGCCCTGAGTTCGGCGATACCCCTCTCCACGTCGGACCCTTCCGGAAGACGCCTCGCCAGGTCATCCAGACTGAGCGGACCTGCCGCGGCGAAGAGCAGCGCCTCGATCCGGCGTTCCGTCTCCGCAGGATCAGGAGCCGAAACAGTGTCCATGCCTTCGGTCACGCTTCAGTCCCGCGACGGGTACGCAGGTAAATGTCCGCGAAGGGCTCCAGCTGCCTGGCTTCCAGAGCGCCTTCCCGAACGAGTTCGAGACTGGCCGAGAGGGTGGAGGCCACAAAGGAGGCGCGGCTGGGGGAAGACGCGGCCGCGGGGTGCGGGGCGAGCCCGTTCAGAGAAGTCCAGCGGGCGAGTTCAGGCAGAAGACTGCGAAGACGCTCACGGGCGGCCTCGAGCGGATAGGCCCTGGGGAGCTCTGGACGGTAGCTGCGGGCGTCAGAGCGCCGCCTCTGGCTCACATAAGCCTGCATGAGCCCATAGAGATCCCCCTCGAGCCGGGTGGAGGGAACAATCTGGAGGGCATCCGGGTCGCCCCTGACAAAGACGTCCCGGCCGAGCTGGGGCCGGGCGCGCAAGGCCTCCGAGGCCCGACGCATCGCGTCAAGCTTGGCGAGGCGGAAGGCCAGCTGAGCGGCGACCTCCTCCGCTGGCGGCTCCTCCTCGCTGGCCCGTTCCGGACGCGGCAACAACAGACGCGACTTGAGGAAGGCGAGCCAGGAGGCCATGACCAGATAATCCGCAGCCAGAGCGAAGCTGCGCCGGCGGGCCTGTTGGACGAAGGCCAGGTATTGCTCTGCGAGGCGGCTCACTGAGATCCGAAGGAGATCAACCTTCTGGCTCCTCGCCAGGGCGAGGAGGACGTGCAGGGGGCCTTCATAGCCGTCGACATCGACAATCAGGGCGTCTCCGGCGAGGGCCGCGCCCTCCGCCGCGTCGAATTCCAGTTGGGGCTGAAAATCCCGGGCGTCGCTCATGGGCGGGCACTCGCCAGCAGGGCGTCGAAACGACGTTCCGCGTCCTGGCGATCAAGGGGTTCCGGCCGACCCGGAATCCGCGCCAAGGCCGCCGCGGCCCTGCGCGCGGCCAGCCCGGAGAGCGCCGGCACGCCGGCGGCGACGCTCTTCATCTCCGCCATGTCGCCATTGCAGTGAAGAACCACGTCACACCCAGCAGAAAGGCTCTGGCGGGCGCGCATCGTCATGCCGCCGTCTAGGGCCTGCATGGAGAGATCATCGCTCATGATCACGCCGGAGAAACCGAAAGCATTCCTCAGGACCCCCTTGATCACAGCCCGTGAGGTGGTGGCGGGCCGGCGCGGGTCGAGGGCGAGGTACTTGACGTGTGCGGTCATGGCCAGCGGCATGTCGGACAGCACCTGGAAGGGAACGAAGTCTGTCCGGCGCAGAGTCTCCAGCGAAGTCTCCACCACCGGCAGGTCGAAGTGACTGTCCGAGGTGGCGCGCCCATGCCCGGGGATATGCTTGATCACGGGAAGTACGCCGCCGGCCAGGAGCCCCTCGGCCATGGCCCTCGCCAGGAAGGCGACCTCGTCAGGGGCCTCTCCGTAGGCGCGATCTCCGATGACGTCATGGGCGCCGGGTTGGGGAACATCCAGAACGGGCGCGCAGTCGACGTTCACGCCGAGGGCATGGAGGTCGTCTGCGATCAGGCGGGCGCCGAGGCGGACCGCCTCGCGGCGCACATGCGGGCCGCCGGGCAGCCGGGCGAGGATCCGGGCCGGCGGATAGCGACGCCAGTGCGGCGGACCGAAACGCTGGACCCTGCCGCCCTCCTGATCGATCAGGATCGGAGCGTCCGGTCTCCCGACAATGTCGCGAAGCGCCCCCACCAGACCCCGGACCTGGTCGGGCGCTTCGATGTTGCGCGCAAAGAGGATGAAGCCCCAAGGCTGAACATCCCGGAAGAAGGCGGCTTCCTCAGCGCTCAGCCGGGGTCCTGCGAGGCCGTAGATGGCGGCGGAGGTTGTCATCTCACGAAGCAGGACTTGCCGGCGGCCTTGAGGCGGTCACAGAAGGCCTGGGCTGCGGCGCGATCCGGAAAGCCGGTCACAGTGGTCCTGAAGAGGGTGGCGCCGTCCCGTTCGACCCGCTCGATGCGCTTGCCCCGTCCGGAGCCTCCCGCACTTGCGACGGCTGCGGCCCATTCCCGGTCGGCGATCGCCTCGGACGAGAAGGCGCCGATCTGAACGCCCGCTCCTGCGCCCGCCGCTGCAGGCCGCGCCGGCGGCGTCTCCGGCCGCACGGGTGGCGGAGCCGGTCTCGGCGGCGGCTTCTGCGCCGGCTGAGTCGTCGGCGCGGGGCTGGGAGGCTGAGCGGCGGGCTTGGGCAGTACGGTCACTGCTGCCGGAGGAGGCGACGCGACGGGGGGCGGCGCTGCTGGCGAGGTCATCGAAACCGCCGGTTCCGGCTGTCTCGGCAGGGGCTGCTCCGGCGGCGGCGTGAAGTTGGGCTGCAGCGGAGGCGGCTCCCCCTCGGCCTGCTGGTAAATCCTGAGGCCCGCGGCCGGGTCCACATCGCCCCCGGCATTCGGCGCAGGCGCGCGAATCTCGCCTACCGGCTCTCCAATGGCCCTGGGAGCCCGCGCGCCCTCAGAGAGGCCGCCCTGATAAAAGGCGAAGACAGCCGCCGCGAGGGCGAGGAGCAGAAGGACCGACAGTATCAGGGTGAGTGGCGCTGGACCCCGCGGCGGGGCGGAGTCCCGCCTGTCGAAGGCCAGAGGCTCGTCATGTGGCGGTCCGCCGCCGCGATCATGGTGAGACATGTCCAGTCGTTCCCTTGGCGACCCGAATCACCCCGAGCCTCAACCCCAGCGGACAGTCTAGCCGCCGGGGGCGTGGTCTCGCACCCCGGACATGGTCAGCTCCAGGCCTCGAGCTGGAAGAGGCGCCTGTGCTCCTCGATGGCGAACCGGTCTGTCATGCCCCCGATATAGTCACAGACGCTGCGGGCCCGGGCCGCATCGTCCGCCCCTTCGAGGCCGGCGTAGATATCTGCCGGCAACACATCGGGCTCGGCCATGAAGAGCTGGAACATTTCGGCGAGAATCCGGCGGGCCTGGCTGCGGGTGCGGTTGACCCGCCAGTGCCTGTACATCCGGTTCATGAGGAACTCTCGCAGGGCCGACAGGTCTTCCAGCATGGGCCGGGAAAAGGCCACGAGCGCGTGGTCCAGGCCTCTGACGGCCTCGGCCGAGGCAACACCGGTCTCAGCCACGCGGCGCGAGGTCTCGGCGATGACGTCATCCACCATGGCGCCGATCATCCGCCGCACGGCCTCCATGCGCACGATGGAGGCATCAAGGCCGGGGTAGTCACGCTTCACGCCATGCAGGATCGGGCCGATCAAGGGCACGTCGAGCAGGTCCTCCAGAGTGAAGATCCCCGCCACGACACCGTCATCGACATCGTGGTTGTTGTAGGCGATGTCGTCGGCCAGAGCCGCGACCTGCGCTTCCGCCGAGGCCCATCCGCCAAGCTCGAGATTGTAGTCCCTGTCGAATTCGGCCACCGCGCTCCAGGAAGGACGCTCAAGGCGGGCCGTCACCGGGCCATTGTGCTTGATGACCCCTTCAAGCGTCTCCCAGGTCAGGTTCAGGCCATCCCATCGCGGATAGCGGCGCTCCAGACGGGTGACGACCCGAAAGGTCTGAACATTATGGTCGAAGCCGCCATAGGGCTGCATGGCGGAGTCCAGTTCGTCCTCTCCCGCATGGCCAAAGGGCGGGTGGCCGAGGTCGTGGGCCAAGGCGATCGTCTCGGCGAGGTCCGCCTCCAGGCCGAGGGCCGTCGCCACAGAGCGGGCGATCTGGGCGACCTCCAGGGAGTGGGTGAGCCGGGTCCGGAAATGGTCCCCCTCGTGCGCTACGAAGACCTGGGTCTTCTCCTTAAGCCGGCGAAAGGCGGTCGTGTGGATGATGCGGTCCCGATCCCGCGCAAAGGGGGTGCGGGTCCGGCTCTCGGGCTCCTCATGGCGGCGGCCGCGCGAGGCGGCGGCGCTCTGGGCGTAGGCGGCGCGTATCACGGCCATGCGATCGTCGGCTCCTGGAGATCGGCCCCTTCCAAGGCGGCCAAACCGGGCTCATATAGAGCACTATGGCCAAGGATGCAGTCTTGAACGCCCCGGACCTCTCCCTTTCCCCTGCGGCGGCGCGGCGGATCACTGAGCTGTCGCGCCTTGAGGGGCGGTCCCTGATGCTCCGGATCGGGGTCGACGCCGGCGGCTGCTCGGGCTTCCAGTACCAGTTCGACCTCGTGGAGGCGGCTGCGCCCGACGACCTGAGGATCGAGCGCGATGGCGCCACGGCCCTGGTGGACGAGATCAGCCTGGTCCTGCTCAAAGGTTCCGAGATCGATTTCGTTGACGAACTGGCCGGGGCGGAGTTCAGGGTGCGCAATCCCAACGCTCGCTCGAGCTGTGGCTGCGGCGTCAGCTTCTCGATCTGACCCGTGCGGATCGCCACCTGGAACGTCAATTCCATCAACGCCCGTCTTGAGACGGTGCTGCGCTGGTTCGAAGCCGAGCGCCCGGACGTCGCGTGCCTGCAGGAGATCAAGTGCGTCGACGAAAAGTTCCCCGCCGAGGCCTTCGAGCGGTTGGGCTACAATGTCGCAGTCCATGGGCAGAAGACCTACAACGGCGTGGCCCTCCTCAGCCGGACGCCGCTGGAGGACGTGACCCGGGGGCTCCCCGGCGATCCGTCCGACGAGCAGGCCCGGTACATCGAGGCCGTGGTGTCGGGTTCCCGGCCCGTGCGGGTGGCTTCCATCTACCTGCCCAACGGCAACCCCGTCGGGTCCGAGAAGTTCGACTACAAGCTGGCCTGGATGGACCGACTGCGCCGCCACGCCGCCAGTCTGCTGGTGCTGGAGGAGGCCGTCGCCCTGATGGGCGACTACAATGTCATCCCCGGCCCGCTCGACGCCGCACGTCCTGAAGAGTGGACGAGCGATGCCCTGTTTCAGCCCGAGAGCCGCGCCGCCTTCAGGTCGCTGCTCTGGCTCGGATACAGCGAGGCCTGGAGCGAAGCCGGGACAGGGCCCGGCGGCTACACCTTCTGGGACTACCAGGCCGGCGCCTGGCCGAGGAACAACGGGATCCGCATCGATCATGGTCTCCTGTCGCCGCAGGCGGCTGATCGCCTCGTGTCCTGCAGGATCGACCGGGACCCGAGAGGCTGGGACAAGCCTTCCGACCATACGCCAGTCGTCGTCGAGCTAAGTCTCTAGAAATCATCGGAAGATTGTAAGTCCCTCATTTCAGCAATAGTCGAAGGCGGGAAATCGGCCCTTAAACCTCGCAGTCGCAAGGTCACGCCCGCATCGTGACTGAAGCTTGAGCCTTGGACGTTCTGTTCGTTGAAGACAACGAGATGAACCGGCGCGTCCTGAAGGACATGCTGGGCGTCGCAGGCGTGGCGATGGCTGAGGCCCCCGAGGCCGAGACCGGGCTGCGCATGATCGACGAGGGCGAATACGATCTCATCCTGATGGATCTGCGGATGCCGGGAATGGATGGGCTGACGGCGATCCGGCATATCCGGGCGCGCGCGGATGCAAAGGCGAGACTGCCGGTTATCGTCATCACCGCGGACACCACCCAGACCATCCGGGAGGATTGCCTCGCCGCAGGGGCCGACGATGTGGTGCTGAAACCCGTATCGATGGACCTGCTGTTCGACTCCATTGGGCGGAACCTGACCAACCGCGGGGATGAAGGCCCGATCCTCGCCTAGCAGTTCCTTGACAGCGTAAGGCCATGGCCGCAGCCTTGCACCCTCAAGATCGGGGGAGGCGACACGCGTGACTCAACTCATCCTGGCCAGTGCGGCCTTTCTGCTGATCCACCTCTGCGTGTCCGGCACGACGGTGAGGGACCGCCTGGTCGCCCGCCTCGGTGAGGGCGCCTATCTCGGGCTCTTCTCCCTGGCCTCGGTCGGCATTCTCGTCTGGATGCTGATGGCCTATGGCGCCGCTCGCGCAGGCGGGGGCAACCTTGTCTGGTGGAGCGTGAACAGTGCGACCCTCCATCTTCAACTCGTCATCACTCTGGTCGCCTTCCTGCTGATCGTGCCCGGCGTCATGGCGCGCAACCCAGGGGCGGTGGGGCAGACCGGAGCGCTTCAGGACCCTGACCCGGTGCGCGGGATCCTGAGGATCACCCGCCACCCCTTTCTTTGGGGTGTCGGCATCTGGGCGGCAGGGCACCTTCTGGTGAACGGGGACCTCATCTCCTTGATCCTGTTCGGCTCCCTCGGGATCCTGGCCATAGGCGGCGCAGCCAGCATTGACGCCAAGCGACGCCGGTCCCACGGCGAGGCCTGGGCGGTCTTCGAGGCCAAATCATCGTTTGTCCCCTTCGCCGCAATCCTGGCCGGACGGCAGACCCTGAAGCCCGCAGAGTTCGCCCTGCCCGCCCTGATCGCCGTGGCGGCCTATGTCGTCGCCCTTCTGGCGCACCCGCTGATCGCGGGAGTCCCCGCCCTGCCCTGATCGGTCAGGCGAGGGGCTTCTTGCGAAGGTCAGATGTCCGCGTAGACGTGGCTCTCACCCGCCATGCCGGGATGCGTGACCGCACCCTCGTGGGCCGGCCCGACGATCTGGGCGTACTTCCAGAGGGCGCCTGAGCCGTAGTCGGTCTTGCGCGGCTTCCAGGCCTTGCGACGACGCTCGAGCTCCTCTGGCGCGACCTCGAGGTCCAGGACTCCGGCGTCGGCGTCAATGTTGATGATGTCGCCGTCCTGGACCAGGCCGATGGGACCGCCCATCTGGGCCTCCGGACCCACATGGCCGATGCACAGGCCGCGGGTGCCCCCCGAGAAGCGGCCGTCGGTGACCAGGGCCACCTTGTCGCCCCGCCCCTGCCCGCTCAGGGCCGCGGTGGTCGACAGCATCTCCCGCATGCCGGGACCGCCCCGGGCGCCCTCATAGCGGATGACCAGGACGTCGCCGTCATTGTAGTCGCCGCGCTCGACGGCCTCGAAGCAGGCCTGCTCGCCGTCGAACACCCGGGCCGGACCCCGGTGCGAGCGGTGCGAGGTCATGCCCGCCACCTTGACGATCGCGCCGTCCGGGGCGAGCGAGCCCCAGAGCCCCACCACGCCGCCGGTGGGCGAGAGCGGGTTGGAGACCGGCCGGATGACCTCCTGGTCGTCCCGCCAGACCACGTCCTTCACATTCTCGGCAATGGTCTTGCCGGTCACGGTCATGCAGTCGCCGTGGATATAGCCGCCTTCCAGGAGGGTCTTCAGCAGCATGGGCATTCCACCGGCCTCGCCCATGTCCTTGGCCACGAAACGGCCGCCCGGCTTCAGGTCGGCGATATGCGGCGTGCGCTGGGCGATCTCGGCGAAGTCGCGAAGTGTGAACGAGATGCCGCACTCGTGGGCCATGGCCGGAAGGTGCAGGGCCGCGTTCGTGGAGCCGCCGGTGGCGGCCACCACCGCCGCGGCGTTCTCGAAGGATTTCCTGGTCACGATGTCGCGCGGCCGCAACTGGGTCGCGATCAGGCGCACAACGGTCTCGCCGGAAGCGACGGCGTAGGCGTCCCGGCTCAGGTAGGGCGCCGGAAGGGCCGCCGAGAGCGGCAGGGCGAGGCCGATGGCCTCGGAAACGCAGGCCATGGTGTTGGCGGTGAACTGGCCGCCGCACGCGCCGTCCGACGGACAGGCGTGCTGCTCCAGCGAGCAGAGATCCTCCAGGCTCATCTTGCCCGCCGAGTGCTGGCCGACGGCTTCGAAGACATCGACCACGGTCACGTCCCGACCCTGCCAGGATCCCGGCAGGATAGATCCGCCGTACAGGAAGACGGACGGCACGTTCAGGCGCAGCATGGCCATCATCATGCCCGGCAGGGACTTGTCGCAGCCGGCTATGCCCACCAGGGCGTCGTAACCATGGCCCCTCATGGTCAGTTCGACGGAGTCGGTGATGACGTCGCGGCTGACCAGGGACGAGCGCATGCCCTCGTGGCCCATGGCGATACCGTCCGTCACGGTGATGGTGCAGAACTCGCGCGGCGTGGCGCCTGCCTTCTTCACCCCTTCGGAGACGGCGTGGGCCTGGCGCATCAGGGCGGTGTTGCAGGGCGCCGCCTCGTTCCAGCAGGAAGCCACGCCCACGAAGGGCTGGGCGATCTCGCGGGTGCCAAGTCCCATGGCGTAATAGTAGGAGCGGTGCGGCGCCCGGGCGGGTCCCTCGGTCACGTGCCGGCTCGGCAGGCGGGACTTGTCCCAGCTTCCATCGGGGTTGCGGGTCATGGCGTGCCTCCAGATGATGTCGGATTTCTCCCTAGCCGCAGGGTGAGCCGGTTGGAAGCCCCGCCCGCGACAGAGCGGCCAGAGCAGGCTAGATTGAGATCATCGGGGGGGGAGATCAGGATGCAGGAACCGAAGGCGGACAAGTCTCGCCTGCGCTCGATCCTCGCCGGATCGGCGGGAAACATGGTCGAGACTTTCGACTGGTTCGTCTACGCCGCCTTCGCCCTCTACTTCGCGCCGGTCTTCTTCCCGAAGGGCGACCAGACAGCCCAGCTTCTCGGATCAGCGGCCGTCTATGCCGTCGGCTTCCTGGCGCGACCCTTCGGGGCCTGGATCATGGGTCTCTACGGCGACCGCGCAGGTCGACGGGCGGCCATGGTCGTTTCGGTCAGCCTTATGTGCCTGGGATCGCTGATCATCGGCCTGTGTCCGGGTTACGCCCAGATCGGCCTCGCCGCGCCCGCCATCCTCGTCCTGGCGCGGATACTGCAGGGCGTCAGCATGGGCGGCGAGTACGGGGCCAGCGCCACCTATCTCTCCGAAATGGCCTCCCGGGACCGGCGCGGCTTCTGGTCCGGCGTCTTCTACAGCACCCTGATGAGCGGCCAGCTGATGGCGCTGTTCCTGCTTCTGGCTCTGACCGCGATCCTGCCGGCGGAGCAGATGAACGCCTGGGGCTGGCGGGTGGCCTTCCTGATCGGCGCCCTGCTCGCGACAGTGGTGCTCCTGCTGCGGCGGGGCATGGACGAGACCCCGTCCTTCAAGGCCCGTGACAATTCGCGGACAGCCACCTGGCGGTTGATCAGCGATCATCCCAGAGAGACCCTGATGGTCTTCGGCCTGACCGCGGGAGGTACGCTCGCCTACTACACCTTCGGGACCTACATGCAGAAGTTCCTGGTCAACACCTCGGGCTTCTCGAAGGACCAGTCGAATCTGATCACCACCGCCGCCCTGGCCGCCTTCATCCTGATGCAGCCTCTGGCGGGCGCCCTCTCCGACAGGTTTGGCCGGCGGACCCTGCTCCTGGGGTTCGGCGTGGGGGGCGTGATCATGACCTGGCCGGTCCTCTCCACGCTCGCAGTGACCCAGGAGCCCCTGACCGCCTTCCTCCTGGTTCTCGGAAGTCTCGCCGTGGTCAGCGGGTATACGTCGGTCAGCGCCATCGTGAAGGCCGAGATGTTCCCCACCGAGATCCGCGCCCTGGGGGTCGCCCTGCCCTACGCCATCGCCAACGCCTTGTTCGGCGGGTCCGCGGAGTTCATCGCCCTGAGCTTCAAGAAGGCAGGGTTCGAGCCCGGCTTCTACGTCTATGTCACCGCCGTGATCGGCGTTTCCCTGGTCACGTACCTCTTGATGCCGGAGACCCGGCGGACCAGCCGCATCATCGAGGCCTGACCCGGATCAGACGTCCTCAGGCACGTTGAAGCTCCGGGGATCCAGCCCCGCCATCTTTCTTCGCCAGGCGATCTCGTACGCCGCCTCTACCTGCCGTCGCGTGCGGTCGGTGTCGAAGAGAGGTGCGCCAGGGAGGTTCGCAGCCAGTCGCGTCCTGAGCGCCGAAAGCTTTTCCGGGTTCCGCGCGAGGTCGAGGGCCAGGGCGCGGTAATCCTCCAGAGAGCCGGTGACCAGATCCGGGAGACCGGTCGCCCTCAGAAGTGAGGCGGCCACACGGGCTGCGAAGCTGCGCCCCGTGCAGGTCACAAGGGGCAGTCCGGCCCAGAGGGCGTCACTGGCGGTCGTATGGGCGTTGTAAGGCAGGGTGTCTAGGAAGAGGTCGGCCAGCCGGTGCCGCGCCAGGTGCTCCGGAAGGGGCGCCTTGGGTGCAAACACCAGACGCTCCGGGGCCACTCCGCGGGCCCGCAACTCGTGTCGCAGGTTGTCCTCAATGACTGCATCGCCTCCCAGCAGCCACAGCACCGAGTCCGGAACGTCCCGCAGAAGACCAGCCCAAATGTCGAAGACCGGGGGGGTGATCTTGTAGCTGGCGTTGAAGCAGCAGAAGACGAAGCCGGCTTCTGGCAGACAGGCTTCGGAGCGGGTCGGCGTCGTTTCGGCGATGCGACGACGGTCGTCGTTCGGCTGGTAAGCGAAAGGAAGCCGGATGATCTTCTCGTCGTAGTGGTCGGACTCCGCCTCTGGGATGACGGTGGAGTCCGCCAGGATGTAGTCTGCGGTCAGGGACCCCATGGCCCCGGGATACCCCAGATAGTTGATCTGCACTGGCGCGCACCGCCGCGCGAAGATCCCGGGCCGGCAATGGGTGGTGTAGCCATTGAGATCAATGGCGATGTCGATCTCGGCCGCCCTGATGGCCTTGGCGATCGCGGCGTCGTCCAGGCTGGCGACATCATTGAAGACATCGCAGGCGGCCCGGACACGGGCGCGCATGTCATCCTCGACGGACGGCGGCAGGGCGTAGGCGTGAATCTCGAACCGGTCACGGTCGTGACGCTCCAGCAGCCCCACGAGGAGCTGTGCGACGGCGTGCACCCTCAGATCGGAGGAGACATAGCCGACCCGGATGCGGTCGTGGCGGTAGGTCTGACCGGTCCAGACGGCGGGCGGCCAGTCCGGGAAACGGCCCTTCAAGTGGGTGCGGACGCAGGCCATCTGGTCGGCCGGGTCATCGTTGTGGGCCAGGAAGGTGAAGGGGATGGTCACCGGCTCCCCGCGCCGCACCCCGTCCCGAACCTCCGCCTGAAGGACCCCGAAGTCACGCCAGTCGCAGCATCGCATCTGCTGGTCCAGCAGGGCGCCGGTCAGGTCGGGGAGCGAGGGCTCCAGGGCCCGGGCGGCCCTGTAGGACTGCACCGCCTCGGCGTGTCGCTTGAGAGCGGAGAGCAAATGTCCCCGGTTCGAATGCGCGAGGGCGTAGCCCGGCTCGGCGGCGACCGCCGCGTCCAGGGCCGCGAGCGCTTCAGTATTGCGTCCGAGGGACCTGAGGGCGTTGGAACGCAGGTTGTGGGCGTCACCGGACTGGGGCCGCAGCGCCGCCGCCCGCGTGGCGAAGTCGAGGGAGCGGACATCGTCATTGAGGGACCGGTAGGCCCGGCTGAGGCCGAGCAGGGCGTCGACCCGATCGGGCTCCCGCTCCGCCAGTCCGGTCCAGATTTCGATCGCCTCGCGCGTGCGGCCGAGGGACCGGAGGGCGACGCCCAGGTTGTAGGCGGCATGCCCATGGCCGGCGCGGGCGGCGAGAATTTCCCGGTAGACAGAGGCAGCCTCCCCCGCCCGGCCGGCCCGATGCAGCCCGACCGCGGCGTTGAACCGGCCCTCGACCTCCTCCTCGGTCACGCGGAAGTCGGGGCTGACAGGGCGGCTTCGACCGCAGAGACGATTTCCGGCGCCTGGGGGTCCGTGCGGGGTCCGAAGGCGGCGATCAGCTGGCCGTCGCGGCCCACGAGGAGCTTGTGGAAGTTCCACGCCGGATCGGCCGCCTCGCCCAGGGTCTCGAGCGCCCACTTGTAGAAGGGGTGAGCCGTGGCGCCCTTGACATCTTCCTTGGCGGTGAGCGGGAAGTCGATGTTGAACCGGGTCTCGCAGAAGGCCTTGATCTCGGCCTCGGTCCCCGGCTCCTGGCCCATGAACTGGTTGCAGGGCACGCCCAGCACGGTGAGGCCCTGATCCC
>NZ_JADCBG010000002.1 GCF_020253645.1 Phenylobacterium sp. | reverse complement strand
TCAATGAAGTCGCGGACGGCTTGGGCGGCGTCGGTCATGGGAGCCTCCTTGCAGGCGGGAGCAGGGTCAGCCTGCGGGTGGACTGGCCAGGGCGGCGACGAAGGCGAGGACGGCGAAGAGGCGCATCACGAACTCCGGGAACGGGCGGGAACGGGGACGGGCTGGTGCCGCTTCAGGCGAACTCCAGCCCCTCGAACTTGCCGGACTTCCGCCAGCCGTCGATGTAGCGGAAGAAGGCGCTGGCCCCGGCCGGATAGCCCACATTGTACTTCGCGCCCGGCCCCAGGGGCTGGCCCTCGTTGTTGTAGTAGCCGGGGGTGCAGTCGGCCGAGCCCATCATCATCCGCCCCGGACCGGTGAGCAGCAGGGCGACCCAGGCGTCCTGGGCCTCCTGGGTGACCTCGACCCGGGTGGCGCCTCGCCGCTTCGCCTCCGCCACGATGGTGGCGATGGTCCGGCCGGAGTCCGTCAGGTTGTGGGGCACGTTGGAGATCAGGTTCGCCCCTTGTGTCGGCTGGACGAAGAAGGCGTTCGGGAAGCCCCGGACATGCAGGCCGTGCAGGGACCGCATGCCGTCGCTCCAGGCTTCCGAGAGCTTAAGCCCGCCAACGCCCGTGAGGTCGAAGCCGGTGCGCCGGGTGTAGTCGGTGCCCACCTCGAAGCCCGAGGCGTAGATGATGCAGTCGACGGCATACTCGACGCCCCCCACGACCACGCCGGTCTCGGTGATGCGCTCCACGCCCTTGCCATCGGTGTCGATCAGCCGGGTGGAGGGCTCGTTGAAGGCCTGCAGGTAGGCGTCATGGAAGCACGGCCGCTTGCAGAGCTGGCGATACCAGGCCTTGAGGTTCTGGGCGGTCTGCCGGTCGCCGACGATGGAATCCACCCGGGCGCGGATCTCCTCCATCTTCTCGAAGTCGGAATCCTCGAAGGCCGCCAGCATGGCCTGGGGGCTCATCTGCTCCCTCGGGATGGTCTTCATCTTCTCGCGGATGCGGCGGGACAGGTCGGTCCAGCCGTCCTGGACCAGGTCTTCCTCGGCGCCGCCGCCGGCCTGGTTGTCGGTGAAGTTCTCCAGCCAGCGCTGCTGCCAGCCGGGGGTGGCGATGGAGGCGAACCACTCCGGGTCGATGGGGGCGTTGGCGCGGACGTCCACCGAGGACGGGGTGCGCTGGAAGACCATGAGTTCCTTGCAGGCCCGGGCAAGGTGCGGGACGCACTGCACCGCCGTGGCGCCCGTGCCGATGATGGCCACCCGCTTGTCGCCCAGCTTCGAAAGGGGCGCGCCCAAGGGATCGCCGCCGGTGTAGTCGTAGTCCCAGCGGCTGGTGTGGAAGGAATGGCCACGGAAGCTCTCGATGCCCGGAATGCCCGGCAGCTTGGGCACGTGCAGGGGGCCGGTGCCGGAGCCCAGGAAACGGGCGGTGAAGCGGTCGTCCCGGTTGGTGGTGATGATCCAGACGTCGTTCGCCTCGTCCCAGGTGAGGTCCTTCACCTCGGTGTGGAAGAGGGCGTTGTCGTAGAGGTTGTACTTGCGGCCGATGCGCTGGCACTGCTCGAGGATCTCGGGGGCGTGGGCGTACTTCTCCCGCGGGATGTGACCCGTCTCCTCCAGGAGGGGCATGTAGATCATCGAGGCGGTGTCGCACTGGGCGCCGGGATAGCGGTTCCAGTACCAGGTGCCGCCGAAGTCGCCGCCCTTCTCGATGATGCGCACGTCGGTGATCCCGGCCTCCACCAGGCGGGCGCCGGCGACCAGGCCGGCGAAGCCGCCGCCGATGAAGGCGAACTCCACGTGATCGGTCTTGGGCTCCCGCGGCTGGAAGGGCGTGTAGGGATCATCGAGATAGCCGGCGAAGACCCCGGCGACCCGGATGTACTGGTCGTTGCCGTCGGCGCGCAGGCGCTTGTCCCGCTCGGCCCGGTACCTGGCCTTCAGGGCCTCCTTGTCGAGGGGGCGGACGGGGGCGGCGTCATCGGCGGGCGTCATGGGGGTCTTACTCCTGACCGGACCTGGGGTTTCCTCTTGGCGGCGGAGTTTGGCGCCGCCGCCGCAGGAGGCAACCGGAAAGCGCGCCTCAGCCCTTCACCGCGGCCCGCCAGGCCGCGTAGGGGCCGCGGGAGAGCACCCTGTCCTGGATGTCGGACATGGCCTGATTGACCGCCGTGGTCACGGTCGTGTCCGGAGCGACCGGCCGGCGCAGGGGACGGTCCCCCGCGGGCAGGGCGATGAGGGCGGCGATGGCCCGGGCGACATCCATCGGGTCGGACCGTCGCGGGGCGCTCATCGACGCCCGGGTCATGGCGATGTGCTGGGCATAGGCCTGGACTCTTTCCGGCTCATTGCGGGCGATCATCGCCTCGACAGCCCGCGAGCCGGTCTCCCAGATCCGGGTCGGATAGCCGCCAGGCTGGACGATGGTGACCTCGACGCCAAGGGGCGCGAGCTCGTAGGCCATGGCCTCGAAGGCGGCTTCCAGCCCCCACTTGCCCGAGCAGTAGCCGCCCATGTTGGGCAGGACGATGCGCCCGAGCTGGGAGGAGACCGGGAGGATGAGACCCGCGCGGCGGGCCCGCATGCCCGGCAGGACGGCGCGGGCCATGCGCAGGCCGCCCAGCAGGTTGGTCTGGAACTCCACCTCCATCGCCGCCTCGTCATGCAGCTCCAGGGGACCGGAAAGTCCGATGCCGGCGTTGGAGACCAGGACATCCAGGCCGCCGCCGGCCAGACGCTCGGCCTCGGCGACGCCGGACGCGACCTGCTCCGGGCGGGTGACGTCGATCTCGACCAGGTCGAGCCGACCCGGGAGGCCGCCGGCCTCGGATTTCAGCGAGACGGCTTCAGGGCGCCGACCGCCCTGCAGGTTGCGCATGGAGGCGATCACGTGGGCCCCGAGGCCCGCCAGGTGCAGGGCCGTGAGGCGGCCGAAACCCGAGCTCGAGCCCGTGATCAGCACTGTGCGCCCCTTCAGGGCGCCGGCGGGGACGGCTTCGACGGCGAGGGCGGGAGCGGCGGCGGCGGCGAGCGGGGCGGCCGCGAGCAGGGCGCGACGGCTGGGGCGTATGGATCGGGACATGGGCTTCCTCCGGGGTCTGTGGATCGCAGATAGGGGCCCTTGGCGACGGTGCAAAATCCCGTTGGGAAACCCGGACGGACAGGTATTCTGAAAACAGGGGCGTCCGCGCCCGACAAAGGAGCCGACGAATGTCCGACGCCGAGTACGTCCCGCCGAAGATCTGGACCTGGAACCGGGAGAACGGCGGCCGGTTCGCCAACATCAACCGGCCCATCGCCGGCCCGACCCATGACAAGGATCTGCCGGTGGGCCGCCACCCGATGCAGCTCTACTCCCTGGGCACGCCCAACGGCGTGAAGGTGACAGTGATGCTGGAGGAGTTGCTGGCCCTGGGCCATTCCGGCGCCGAATACGACGCCTGGCTGATCCGCATCAACGAGGGCGACCAGTTCTCCAGCGGCTTCGTCGACATCAATCCGAATTCGAAGATCCCGGCCCTTCTCGACCGCAGCGGGCCGAAGCCGATCCGGGTATTCGAGTCCGGCGCCATCCTGGTGCACCTGGCCGAGAAGTTCGGCGCCTTCCTGCCCTCCGAGCCCGGCGCGCGGGCCGAGTGCCTGTCCTGGCTGTTCTGGCAGATGGGCAGCGCGCCCTACCTGGGCGGCGGCTTCGGCCACTTCTACGCCTACGCCCCGTTCAAGATCGAATACGCCATCGACCGCTTCGCCATGGAGGTGAAGCGCCAGCTGGACGTGCTGGACCGCCGCCTGGGCGAAAGCGAGTTCATCGCCGGGCCAGACTTCACCATCGCCGACATGGCCATCTGGCCCTGGTACGGCGCCATGGCCAAGGGCGAACTCTATGGCGGCGGCGAGTTCCTGCAGGTGCACGAGTACGTGAACGTCAATCGCTGGGCCGACGCCATCGCCGCCCGGCCGGCGGTGAAGCGCGGCCGCGCCGTCAACCGCCCCTTCGGCAAGCCCGAGAGCCAGCTGCTGGAACGCCACGACGCCAGCGACTTCGACAAGCTGGTCCTCTAGACCCAGCCGGCGAGGCGGGCGGCCTGGTAGGCGGCGAGGGTGGTGACGAGGATTCCCACCGCGCCCGTCAGAATCCGCTGGGGAGCCAGCTTGACCATCAGGCCCGCCAGGGGCGCGGAGACAAGGCCTCCGGCGACCAGGCCCGCCACCGCCGTGGCGTGGCTCGTCAGGTCCCCTGCATCAGCCCAGTGACCGGTCAGCAGGGTCACGAGGAAGGTCGCCGAGATCGTGGAGGTCACGACGAACTCGGCGGTGTTGGTGGTGCCGATGCTCGTCCGCGGATCGCCGCCGGCGCCCACCATGGCGGTGGCCACCGTGGGGCCCCAACCGCCGCCGCCAATGGCGTCGAACAGGCCGCCGAAGAATCCGAGGGGACCGCTGTACTTCACGGGGAAGAGCCGCGGCGCCGGGCCTTGGATGGCGCGCCAAAGGATCACTCCGCCCATCAAGGCCAGGTAGCCGGTGATCCAGGGCTTCAGGATCGACCCGTCGATCGAGGTCAGGACAAAGGCGCCGAGGGCCCCGCCGATACACCCGCCGATCGCGAGGGGTGCAAACAGCTTCCAGTTCACATTGCGGTGCCAGGCGTGGGATCCGGCCGAGGCGGCGGTGGTGAAGACCTCGGCGGCATGGACGCTGGCGGAGGCCGCAGCCGGAGGCACGCCGACGCTTAGCAGGACCGTGGAGGAAACCACGCCGTAGGCCATGCCCAGGGCCCCATCGACCGCCTGGGCCAGGAAGCCCACCAGGGCGAACAACAGGAACTCTTCCAAGGACGGGACTCCTTCCGAGGGGAAGGGCCATGCCCGATAATTCCTAGAGCTGCGATAGATTTAATTTCCGGACCGGATCAGGAAATCTGAAAGGGCGGGGACTCGCGAGCCGCGCGAGCCAGGGTCCAGCCCTCGAGGACGTCAGCCACGGCCTCGCGGGCGGCGACCAGGGCGGGATGCACCGGGCAGCTCGCCACGTCCGGGCAGGCCTCGCAAGGACGGTAGGCCGTCTTCGAGGCGCAGGGCGCCAGGGCGAGGGGACCGTCCAGGGCCCGTATGACGTCGGCGAAGCTGATCGCCTCCGGCGGCGCCGCCAGCTGATAACCCCCGGACCTGCCCCGGCTGGAGATGAGGAGGTTGTGTCGCTTGAGGTCCAGGAGGATGGCTTCCAGGAACTTTCTGGGCGCCGAGGCCAGGCGCGCGATCTCGGCGATGGAGGCGGGCCCGGCCGCCTCCCTCTGGGCGAGGTGGATGAGAGCGCGCAGGGCGTAACGGGATCGCCGGGACAACATGAAGGGAGTATTGCGGGCGGGAGGGGCGGCGTCCACATCCGTCAGCGCCCCCATCGGAGACCCGGACGTGCCCAACCCTGAACAGCATTCGGAAACCTTCGGCGGCATCGCCCTGGTCATCGGCGCCGGCGGAGGGATCGGCGCCGCCCTGGTCCACGCCCTTGAGGCCTCCAGGCGCTACGACCGGGTGATCGGCCTGGGGCGAAGCAGCGACCCGCCCCTGGACCTCCACGACGAGGCCTCCGTGGCTGCAGCCGTCGCATACGCCGCGTCGACCGGCGACCTGAGGCTGGTGATCCACGCCGCCGGCGTCCTGCACGGCCCCGGAATGGCCCCGGAGAAGAGCCTCTCGCGGATTGACCCGGCCGCCCTGGCCGAGGCCTTCGCGATCAACGCCACCGGGCCCGCCCTGGTGATGAAGCACGTCCTGCCACGCCTGCCGAGGAGGGGCCGCTGCGTCTTCGCCGCCCTCTCGGCGCGGGTGGGCAGCATCGGCGACAACCGACTGGGAGGTTGGTACGCCTACCGCGCCTCCAAGGCGGCCCTCAACCAGCTGGTCCGCACCGCCGCGATCGAGTTGGCCCGGCGCAACCCCGAGACCCTCTGCGTGGCCCTGCATCCCGGCACAGTGGCCACGGCCCTCTCCGCGCCCTTCGTCGGCGACGACTCCAAAGCCCAGAGCCCGGAGACGGCGGCGGGCAAGCTCCTGGCCGTGCTGGACGCCCTACCCGCCGGCGCCAACGGAGGCTTCTTCGACGCCGAGGGCCGGACCGTGCCCTGGTAGGGGCGCCGGCTCAGCGGGACAGGCGCAGGGTCAAGCCTACAGTGCGGGGATCGCCGGGCTGGCCGGCGATGAGGCCGGTGTTTCCCGGTCCGACGGCCAGGAACTCGTAGTATTCCGCGTCCAGGGCGTTTCGAACCCAGGCGAAGAGCTCCAGCCCTTCCCGGGCCCGGAAACCGGCGCGCAGACCCAGGACGCCGTAAGCCTTGACGTTCGTGTAGGCCGATGGCGAGGCGTTTGACGAGAAGTCCGATCTCCAGGACCCGTCAACGCCCAGATAGGCCTCGCCCTCACGGTCCAGCAGCGTGACCGGACGTTGAACCTCGGCGCCGTAGGTGAAGGACCATTCCGAGACGCCGGGCAGCCGGGATCCGGAGATGTCGCAGTTCGCCGGGCTGACGCCGCCAGGCGTTCCCGGGGCGCTGGGCGACTGTCCGGGCGCCGCCGTGGTTCCGCCGGACAGCTCCGGCGGGCAGGGCGCATCGACGAAGCGGACATACTTGGCGTCGGTCCAGGCGGCGTTGACATAGGCGCTGAAGAACTCCGTCGGCGCGACTGATGCGTCGATCTCGAGGCCCTGGCTGCGCACCCGTCCGGCGTTGGCGAGAAAGCCGCGCAGGACCCCGAACTGCCCGTTGGTGACGGTGGCCTGGTAGTCCCGGATATCCGTTCGGTACAGGGCGAGATTGAGGATCCCGGCGAAGGCGGGGATCCGGGTCTTCAGTCCGGCCTCCAGGTGGTTCACATCCTCGGGCCGGATGGTCCCGGCCGCGAGGATGGGATTGCCTGCCGGATCTGCGGGTAGGCCGTTCTGGTTGATTCCGCCGGTCTTGAAGGCCTTGGCGTAGGTGGCGTAGCCGAGGATGTCGCCAGTGAACCGATAGCTGGCGGTGAGGTCGTAACTGAGATTCCAGTCGCTGAAGGACGGCGCGCTGAGCTGCGGCGCGTAGACGTTGCGCTGGGCGACCTTGACCGGATCGGTCTGGCCGAACAGCACCGGAGCGCCCTGCCCATCGAAGACCCGTCGGAGGTAGTAGCCCTCCTTCTCGTCGTAATTGATCCGAAGGCCGGGCTGAAGGGTCAGGGAGTCGTTCACCTTCCAGCTGACCTGGCCGAACAGGGCGGCGCTGGTGTTGGTCAGCCACTGGGTGTTGCGGGCGACAAGGCCGTCCAGGACCGCCGGGTTGGCGGCCAGGGCGCCGGTCAGGGTCCACCGGCTGGCGTTGGCGCCCTGTTCCTCCGTGCCCTGGGTGTCGATCCGCTGGTGGAAGGCGAAGAGTCCGCCGACAAAGTCGAAGGGGCCGCTGGAGCCGTCATAGCGGATCTCCTGCTGGTACTGGTCCTGCTGCGAGGGATTCTGAGACCTGCGGACGATGGAAAGGCCGATGAAGTCGCGGTCGTTTTCAGGCTTCCAGTCCCAGAAGCGCCAGGCGGTGACCGAGGTCAGGGTTCCGGGCCCGACATCCCACTTCACCCGCGCCGAGGCCCCGCCGATGATGTTGCCGGCTCTCAGTCCGGCGTCGACGTCGGTGATCCGGTCGAAGGCGTTGGTGCTGGGAACGGCGTATCCCTGGGCGGCGGCCAGGGCGGCGTACTGGCGCGCCAGGGGGCGCTGGGTGGCGCCGGTCCGGACGAAGATCTGGGCGCAGCACTCAGGGTCCTGGGCGCTGGAGTCCGCGGCGAGGAGGACATCGAGGTCGGCCATCGGGCGGAACAGGAGCTGGCCGCGAAGTCCCAGATTGTCCTGGCTGTTGACCCAGGTCTGCGTCCTGACGTTCCAGATTGTCCCGCGCCGGGCGGTGGAGGACAGGGCGAGACGCCCCGCGACGGTCTCGGTCAGGGGTCCCGAGACCGCCGCCTTCACCTGCCGGAACTCCAGATCGCCAAGGGTGACTTCCCCCTTGGCCTCGAAGGCGAAGGTCGGCGACTCCGTCGTGATGTTGATGGCGCCGGCTGTGGTGTTCTTGCCATAGAGGGTTCCCTGCGGACCGCGCAGGACCTCCACCTGGGCGACATCGAGGAAGTCGAAGGTCGCCGCCGCCGCCCGGGCGAAATAGACATCGTCCACATAGACGCCGACCCCCTGCTCGAAGCCGTCGCTGGTCAGGCCGAAGGGCACGCCGAGACCCCGAATGTTGACGGTCGTGTTCCGGGGATTGGACGAGAAATACTGGAAGCTTGGCGCCAGCTGCTGGAGCCGACCTACCGTGAAGACGCCGGCATCCTCGATCCGGGCGGCGGTCAGGACGGAGACCGCCACCGGGATGTCCTGGGCCGCCTCCGACCGCCGACGCGCAGTGACGATCACCTCTTCCAAGGCCGAAGAGGCCTCCTCCGAAACCGAATCCAAGGCCTCCAGGGCAGAAGCGGCGCAAGCCTCCGGAGCCCCGACCAGAACCCCCAGGACCACTGCGGCGACGCCGCCAAGAAGAAGATTGCGCACGGAAACCCCCAGAACGCGAGATGATGAGGGCTGCTCCTTCGGACTTAATATCCTATCTTACAACTAGGTATTATGTGGATTTAGGTTCAGATTCTCTAAAAGGTGATGAGAGCTCGAAGGGCGTCACCGGATTCCCCATCGGTCAGTTCATGGCATAGTCGCCGCATGACCGACCTCGTCCTGATCCTGGGGGACCAGCTCACCGACTCCCTTTCCTCCCTGCAGGGGCGCGATCCCTCGCGCACCGTGGTTCTGATGGCCGAGGTGATGGGTGAGGCGACCTATGTCCGGCACCACCGCAAGAAGATCGTCCTGGTCCTTGCGGCCATGCGCCATTTCGCGGCCCGCCTGAGGGCGGCGGGGTGGCGGGTCGACTATGTGGCGCTGGACGATGAGGGCAATACCGGGACCCTGGGCGGCGAGCTGGAGCGGGCGGTGCGCCGGCATGGCGCCTCGGCGGTCTTTCTGACGGAGCCGGGGGAATGGAGACTGAAGCTGGAGGCCGACGGCTGGGCCGCCGCCCTGGGTGTTCCGGTGACCGTGATCGAGGACGACCGGTTCCTCGCCTCCCACGCCGATTTCGAGGCTTGGGCCGAGGGCCGCAAGGCCCTGCGGATGGAGTTCTTCTACCGCGAGATGCGCCGTCGCACCGGCCTGTTGATGGACGGCGAGGCGCCCGCCGGCGGACGCTGGAACTTCGACGCCGAAAACCGGGCCCCGCCCGCTGGCGGTCTCTTCCTGCCGGAGCCCCTGAGGCACGATCCTGACGCCGTGACCCGGGAGGTCCTGGAGATGGTGGCGAGGCGCTTTCCGGACGGTTTCGGCGGCCTGGAGGACTTTCGCTTCGCCGTCACCCGGGAGCAGGCCCTGGCGAGCCTGGCCCATTTCGTCGAGACCACCCTGCCCGGCTTCGGCGACGACCAGGACGGCATGCTGGCGGCCTCGCCCTACCTGCACCATGCGGTGCTCTCGCCCTACCTGAACATCGGTCTCCTCTCGCCCCTGGAAGTCTGCCGGGCAGTGGAGGCGGCCTGGCGGGCGGGGCGCGTCCCGCTGAACGCCGCCGAGGGCTTCATCCGGCAGGTGATCGGCTGGCGGGAATACGTGCGGGGCGTCTACTGGCGGGAGGGACCGGCCTATGTCTTCCGCAACGCCCTGGAGGCGCGCCGGCCCCTGCCCGACTTCTTCTGGACGGGCCGGACGGACATGGCCTGCCTGAAGGCCGCCATCGACCAGACCCTCGACCTCGCCTACGCCCACCACATCCAGAGGCTGATGGTGACGGGCAACTTCGCCCTGCTGGCCGGGGTGGACCCCCACGCGGTGCACGAGTGGTACCTGGGCGCCTATGCCGACGCCTTCGAATGGGTGGAGGCGCCCAACACCCTGGGCATGAGCCAGTACGCCGACGGCGGCCTCCTGGGCTCCAAGCCCTATGCCGCCAGCGGGTCCTACATCCACAGGATGTCCGACTATTGCGGCGGATGCGCCTACGACGTGAAGGCGCGGAGCGGGACGGGCGCCTGTCCCTTCAACCGGCTCTACTGGGACTTCATCGACCGCCACGCGGCGCGGTTCGCCGGCAACCCGCGGATGGCCCAGTCCGTCCGGACCCTGGAGCGCATGGGCGAGGACCGCCGGCGCGAGCTGCGCGCCGACGCCGCCGCCTGCCTGGCGGAACTGGGCCTGTGAAGGCCAGGCGCAAGGCGGACCTTCCGACCAAGACCTGCCCGGTCTGCGGCCGCCCCTTCGCCTGGCGCAAGAAGTGGGAGAAGGTCTGGGATGAGGTGAAGTACTGCTCGGAGCGTTGCCGGCGGGCCTGAGGACTTCCGGCCTTTTCCACGCCCCCGGGCTGACGCCGGCGTCGATCCGGGGCAGGATGGGCCGATGGAACTCGTTCGCGCCGGCAATCGCCGCATCCTCTTCATCATGGCCGCACCGCCCGAATACGGCCCGGCCCTTCGCGCCCGCTTCACGCCCCTGATGACGGGCGTGGGTCCGGTGGAGGCGGGGCTCTCAGCGGGCGCTGCGCTGGCGCGCCTCGAGGCCCGGGGAGAGACGCCGGACCTCGCGGTCTGCCTGGGGTCGGCCGGCTCGCGGAGCCTGGAGCAGACTGGAATCTACCAGGTGGCCAGCGTGAGCTACCGCGACATCGACGCCTCGCCCCTCGGCATCCCGGCGGGCCTGACCCCCTATCTCGACCTGCCGCGCGAACTTCCCCTGCAGGTCCTGCTGCCCGACCTGCCCGCCGTGCGCCTGTCCACCGGCGGGGCGGTGATCTCCGGAGCCGCCTACGACGCCATCGACGCCGACATGGTGGACATGGAGACCTTCGCCGTCGCCCGCGCCTGCATGACCCATGGCGTGCCCCTGGCGGGCTTGCGCGGCGTGTCCGATGGCGCTGCGGATCTCAACCACATGGATGACTGGCAGGCCTACCTCCACATCATCGACGAGAAACTGGCGGCGGTCGTGGACCGCATCCTGGCGGCGGCGGCGAACTGAGGGCCCAGCCCCTTGACTGGCGTAGGGTCAGCCCCTCGAAATGGCCGTCAATTCCCCCGCCAGCGGGGAGCGCATGGGACGGACGACGCATGAACCTCGATTTCTCTGACGACCAGAAGCAGCTGCAGGACCAGATCCGCCGGTTCCTGTCCGAGAAGTGCACCCCGGCGGTGGTCCGGAGCGGGCTTGAGGGCGGCGAGCCCTTCGCCCGCGACCTCTACCGGGGCCTGGCCGAGATGGGCGTCCTGGGCGTGGCCATCCCCGAGGCCTATGGCGGCGTCGGCCTGTCGCACCTGGAGCTGTGCCTCGCCGCCGAGGAGCTGGGCCGGGCCCTGGCGCCTGTCCCCGTCGCCTCGTCCATCTATCTGGCCGCCGAGTTCCTGCTGCAGGCCGGGTCCGAGGCGCAGAAGAAGGCCTGGCTGCCCCGGCTGGCCAGCGGCGAAGCCGTGGGGACCTTCGCCTTCGTCGAGGGCCAGGGCCGGATGACCCCGGACAAGGTCGCCGCCGCCGTCCGCGACGGCCGGCTCTCCGGCGCCAAGTCCCCCGTGGCCGACGGCGACATCGCCGACCTCGCCATCGTCGCCGCGCGCTCGGGCGCCGGCCGGGGCGAGCAGGCCATCAGCCTCTTCCTGGTCGAACTGAACGGCCCCGGCGTGACCCGCGAGACCCTGGCCTCCATCGACCCCACCCGCAGCCAGGCGCGCCTGGCCTTCGAGGGCGCCCCGGCCGAGCGGCTCGGCGGCGAGGGCGAGGGCTGGGCCATCGCCAGCCAGGTCATGGACCGGGCCGCCATCCTGATGGCCTTCGAGCAGGTGGGCGGCGCGGACCGCGCCCTGTCCATGGCCCGGGACTACGCCCTGGACCGCATGGCCTTCGGCCGCCAGATCGGCTCCTTCCAGGCCATCAAGCACATGCTGGCGGACATGTACGTCTCGGCCACCCTGGCCCGGTCGAACGGCTACTACGGCGCCTGGGCCCTGGCCTCGGGCAGCTCCGAGCTGCCTGTGGCCGCCGCCACGGCGCGGGTCTCGGCCACCCAGGCCTTCCAGCACTGCGCCAAGAACAACATCCAGGTGCACGGCGGCATGGGCTTCACCTGGGCCTTTGACTGCCACCTCTTCTACCGGCGCTCCAATGCGCTGGCCCTCGCCCTCGGGTCGCTCTCGACCTGGGAAGACATGCTCATCACGCGCCTGCAGGGCGCCAACACCCAAGCCGCCTGAAGGAGTCCCCCATGGATTTCGACGACACGCCCGAAGAAGCCGCCTTCCGCGCCGAGGCCCGCGCCTGGATCCAGGCGAACGCCCCCACCCACCTCGAGGCCGAGCTGAAGCGCGCCGGCTTCGCCTCCAGCGGCATCGAGAGCGAAGACCCGATGGCGGCGAGCAAGGCCTGGCAGAAGAAGAAGGCCGAGGCGGGCTGGGCCTGCCTGAACTGGCCGAAGGAATACGGCGGGGGCGCCCGGAGCCCGATCGAGCGGGTGATCTGGGGCCAGGAGGAAGGTGTCTACGGCTCCCTCTCCAGCCCCTTCATCATCGGCCACGGCATGTGCGGCCCCACCGTGATGGCCTGGGCCTCCGAGGACCACAAGCGCCGCCTCCTGCCGCCCCTCGCCTCGGGCGAGGAGATCTGGTGCCAGCTCTTCTCCGAACCCGCCGGCGGCTCCGACCTGGCCGGCCTGCGCACCAGCGCGGTGAAGGCCGATGACGGCTCGGGCGACTGGATCATCAACGGCCAGAAGATCTGGACCAGCGGCGCCCAGCACTCGCAGTGGGGCCTGCTGATCACCCGGACCAACCCCGATGCGCCCAAGCACAAGGGCCTGACCATGTTCTTCCTGAGCATGTCGACCCCCGGGGTCGAGGTCCGCCCGATCAAGCAGGCCAACGGCCAGTCGGGCTTCAACGAGGTCTACTTCACCGACGTGCGCATCCCGGACGACCAGCGCCTGGGCGCCGTCGGCCAGGGCTGGGAGGTCTCCCTGACCACCCTGATGAACGAGCGCCTGTCCATCGGCTCGGGCATGTCGACGGGGTTCCCAGAACTGTTCGAGTTCTGTCTCGAGGCCGAGGTCGATGGTCGGCCGGCGGTGGACGATTCCGCCGTCCGCTCGCGCCTGGCCCAGTTCGCCGTGAAGCAGAGCGGGCTGAAGTACACAGGCATGCGGGCCATCACCGCCCTCTCCAAGGGAGAAACCCCCGGACCGGAAAACTCCATCGGCAAGCTGGTGGCCGGCGCCACCATGCAGGAGCTGGCCATGTTCGCCCTCGACCTGCAGGGACAGGCCGGCGTGGTCCAGGACGAGTCCTCGCCCATGAACGCACGGTTCCAGCAGATCCTCATGCGCTCGCCTGCCACGCGGATCGAGGGCGGCTCGGACGAGATCCTGCGCAACATCATCGGTGAGCGGGTCCTGGGCCTGCCGGGCGATATCCGCGTCGACAAGGACGTTCCGTTCCGCGACATTCCCACCAGCGGACGGAAATAGGCCCGGCCCGACAGGAGACGCCCCATGCCCAGGCTTCGAGGACTTCACCACCTGGCCTTCAGCACCGCCGACATGAAGGCGCAGATCGCCTTCTTCAGCGAGGTGCTGGGCATGCGGCTCACAGCCCTGTTCTGGATGCACGGGGTGCCGGGCGCCTGGCACGGCTTCCTCGAGCTCGATGACAACGCCTCGGTGGCCTTCGTTGCCATGCCCGACAACGCCAAGGGCAAGAGCGAGCTGGGCTCCAGCCACGCGGCCCACGGCGGCGGGCCCTCCGCGCCGGGAACCATGCAGCACGTGGCCTTCAACGTGGAGTCGATGGAGGACCTCGTCGCCTTCCGCAATCGCATCCGCCAGAACGGGGTACCGGTCTTCGGGCCGGTGGACCACGGCTTCTGCCAGTCCATCTACTTCGCCGGTCCGGAGGGACTGAACCTGGAGATCTCCACCTCGCTCAGCCCGCCCGACCCGGACGAGTGGATCGATCCCGAGGTGGTGGCCCTGGCCGGCATCTCCGCCGAGGAGCTGGCCGCCTTCCGCAACCCGCCGGCCGGGCCAGGCGCCAGGCCCGAGACCCCGCAGCCAGCCTTTGATCCGGCCAAGCCCCACTTGAAGTACCCGCCACCGGTCTACGAGAAGCTCCTGGAGATGCCCGACGAGGTCTACATGGCCCGGGCCTCCTACAACGAACCGCCGGTGCGGAAGGTGGCGGCGGATCCGGCGGAATGAGCCCACGCCCGGCCGTCACCCGGACGCCGATCACCATCGTCTCGCGCGATCCCTCCGCCTTCAAGGACACCTATGGCGGCGCAGTGGGACTGGTGGCGACGGGGGCCACCCTGATCCGCCCGGAGACGCCCTCCGACACGGTTCTGGTCACCATGCACCCCATCGGCGGGACGGGCGGCCTGCCGGTCATGCGCCTCTTCGCCGAAGCCGGCGTGCACATCCTCGCCGCCGACAGCCGCTACCGGGGCGTCGACAACGCCCTGATCATGGAAAAGGTGGCCCTCGACCTGGGGGCGGCGGTGCGCCACGCCCGGGAGAAGCTGGGCTACGCCCACGTCATCCTGCTGGGCTGGAGCGGCGGCGGGGCCCTGTCGGCCTTCTACCAGGCCGAGGCCGAGCAGCCCTCCCTCACCCACACCCCGGCGGGAGATCCCCTGTCCCTCGTCGACGCACGGCTGGTCCCGGCGGACGGGATCATCCTGATGGCCGCCCATGTCTCACGCCACGGCACGCTGACCGAGTGGCTGGACGCCTCCATCCTGGACGAGGCCGACCCCGAGAAGCGGGATCCGGACCTGGACCTCTACGGAGAGCGGGTGAAGCCGCCCTATTCCGAGGCCTTCCTGGCCCGCTACCGGGCCGCCCAGGAGGCGCGCAACCGGCGCATCACCGCCTGGGTGAAGGCGAGGCTGGAGCACCTGCGGCGCACCGGCCGACCGGACGAGGAGTTCGGCTTTGTGGTCCACGGCACCATGGCGGACCCGCGCTGGCTGGACCCGGCGGTGGACCCCAACGACCGGGCGCCCGGCGTCTGCTATCTGGGCGACCCGCGCATCGTGAACATGAGCCCCATCGGCCTCGCCCGCTTCTCGACCCTTCGCAGCTGGCTGTCCCAATGGAGCCTGGACGACGCCCGCGCCGACGCCCCGGCCTGCCTGGCCCGGGTGAAGGCCCCCGTCCTGGTGATCAACAACAGCGCCGACGACGCCTGCACCCCCAGCCACGCCCGGCGGCTTTACGAGGCCGTCGCCCCCGGGGACCGGCGCTTCCACGAGATCGCCGGCGCGACGCACTACTACCAGGACCAGCCGGAACTCGGCGCCCAGGCCGTCGGTCTGGTGAAGACCTGGCTCGAAGACCACGGTTTCAGGATCTGACGGCCCGCGCGGCCGAGGGAAGAGGACGACATGCAGTTCGACGAGGTGATCAAGGGCCGGCGCAGCATCCGCGGCTTCAAGCCGGAGCCCGTGCCGAAGGCCGTGATCCGCGAGGTGCTGGAGCTGGCCATGCGTGCGCCCTCCTCGCTGAACACCCAGCCCTGGAACTTCTACGTGGTCGCCGGCCCCGTGCTCGACGCCATCCGCAAGGGCAATACCGAGCGCAACCTGGCCGGCGTGCCGGACTCCCGCGAGTTCCGCAGCCACGGCGCCTACGATGGGGCGCACAGGGAACGGCAGATCGAGATCGCCAAGCAGCTCTTCGCGGCCATGGACATCGCGCGCGAGGACAAGGCCAAGCGGCAGGACTGGGTGCTGCGGGGCTTCCGCCAGTTCGACGCTCCGGTCTCCATCGTGGTCACCTATGACCGCTCGATCCACGGCGGCGACATCGGCCCCTTCGACTGCGGCGCGGTGACGAACTGCCTGGTCAACGCCGCCTGGTCCCGGGGACTGGGCTGCGTGATCAACAGCCAGGGCATCATGCAGTCCCCGGTGGTGCGCGAGCACGCCCGCATCCCCGACGACCAGGTCATCATGATCTGCATCGCCATGGGCTGGCCCGACGACAGCTTCCCCGCCAACGCCGTGGTCTCGAACCGCAAGTCGGTGGCCGAGGCGGCGGTCTTCATCGGCTTCGAGGGGGAGTAGGGGCATGCAGCCGCCGGACTATCCCCGCGCCCTCAGGCAGATTTCCACCCTGTCGGCGCGGACGCGCCTCGCCGATCTCACTGCCCAGCTCGCGCGGGCGAGCGGGGGCAAGGTGCTCAGCGGGCCCTTCAAGGACATGATCCTGCCGACCGAAGCCAGCTGGAGCGACGGCGACGCCTCCGCCAAGCTGCTTGGGGTCTACGAGGCCGAACTTCACGCTGCGGTGGAGGCGGGTCTGGCCCGCAAGCCGGACCTGATCGTCAATGTCGGCTGCGCGGAGGGATACTACGCCGTGGGTCTGGCCCGCCGGGCGCAGGGGGCAAGGGTTGTGGCCTTCGACATCGACGAGAAGGCGCAGGAGATCTGCCGGGGGTCAGCCCGGACCAATGGCGTTGCGGGGCCCTTCGAGGTCCGCGGTCTCTGCCAGGCGGCTGACCTTCGCGCCCTGGTCGGGACGGCGTCCTCGCCTCTGCTGGTGGTGGACTGCGAGGGCTACGAGACCACCCTCCTGGAGGCGGCGGAACCTCTGGCGCACTGCGACCTGATCGTCGAGTGCCACGATTTCACGGACCGGAACCTGACTGAGACCCTGAAGGGACGATTCGCCGGGACCCACGACATCGCCCTGGTGCGGGAAGGTCCCCGCGATCCCTCAGCCTTCCCCATGCTTGCGAAACTCTCGTCCTTCGAGCGATGGCTGATGGTCTGCGAATGGCGCCCTGAGGTCATGCACTGGCTGGTGCTGACGTCGCGTCGAGGGTGACCCGGGGGGCCCAGGGGGTTCCGCCGGATTTGACACGGACCGCTTCATCCCCCAACTCCAGACAACGAGCCGACCTGACCCGGAGACACCGCAATGTCTGCAGTTCTTTCGCCCCCGCCCATCGATATCGGCATACCCGAGGCCGAGCGTCACAGGATTGCGGAGGGCCTCTCGGCCCTGCTGGCGGACAGCTACACGCTGTACCTGATGACCCACAACTTCCACTGGAACGTGACGGGACCGCAATTCAACAGCCTGCACGCCATGTTCATGGGCCAGTACACCGAGCAGTGGAACGCCATCGACGTCATCGCCGAGCGCATCCGCGCCCTGGGTTTTCCGTCGCCGGGCACCTATGCCGAGTTCGCGCGGTTGACCTCGATCCGTGAGCCTGAGGGCGTGCCGGACGCCAACGAGATGGTCCGGCAACTGGTGGTCGCGCAGGAGGCCACGGCCCGCACGGCCCGCAACCTCTTCCCGGTGGTCAACGCCGCCCGGGACCAGCCGACGGCGGACATGCTGACCCAGCGCATCAATGTCCACGAGAAGACCGCCTGGATGCTGCGCAGCCTGCTGGAAGCCTAGGTGAGATCCAAGCCCGACGCCTCCCTGACCGCCCTGGTTGTCGGCGGGGGTGTCGGTGGGCTGACGGCGGCCCTGGCCCTGGCCCGGAGGGGCTTATCCGTCACGGTGGTCGAGCAGGCGCCGGCCCTGGGCGAGGTGGGGGCGGGGCTGCAGGTCTCGCCCAACGCCACGCGGGTCCTGTTTTCCCTGGGCCTGGAGGCGGAGTTGTCCGCCCTGGCCTTCCGCCCCGAAGCCGTCGAGGCCCGGGGCTGGCGACGGGGGCAGGAGATCAGCCGGGCGCCCCTCGGCGAGACGGCGCGGCGAAGGTACGGCTTTCCCTACTTCCACATGCACCGGGCGGACCTCGTCTCCGTGCTGGAACAGGCCTGCCAGGCCGAGCCGCAGATCACCCTTCGCCTGGGCGAGACGGTGGCCGCCTGCGCCGGGGACGGGACCCCGTCCCTGGTCCTGGCTTCGGGCGAGCAGATCGGGGCGGATGTGCTGGTCGGGGCGGACGGCCTGCGCAGCGTCGTGCGCGAGGCCCTGTTCGGCCCCGCCGCTCCGCGCTTCACCGGCAATGTCGCCTGGCGGGGGCTGGTCCCCGCCGACCGGCTGGAAGGCGCGGACCTCCGGCCCGTCGCCGCCCTCTGGATGGGCCCCGGCGCCCATTTCGTGCACTACTATGTGCGAGGCGGGACCCTGGTGAACTTCGTCGGCGTGGTCGAGGCGGACGACTGGCGCGAGGAGTCCTGGTCGAGCCGGGGCGAGGCCGCAGACCTGCGCCGGGACTTCTTCGGCTGGCACCCGACCGTGCGACGGATCGTCGAGGCTGCGCCCGAGGACGCCTGCTTCCGCTGGGCCCTGTTCGACCGCGATCCCCTGCCCGGGTGGAGCCGGGGGGCGGCGACGCTTCTGGGCGACGCCTGCCACCCCACCCTGCCCTTCATGGCCCAGGGCGCCTGCATGGCCATCGAGGACGCCGCCGTCCTGGCCGCCTGCCTGGCGGGGTGCGGACGCGCCGCCATTCCCGTCGCCCTGGCCCGCTACGAGGCCCTTCGCCGTCCGAGGACCGCCGGCATCCAGGCGGCATCGCGCCGGAACGCCACGATCTACCACCTGCGCCCGCCCTTCAGCTGGGCACGTAACCTCGTGATGGGGGCGGGCCTCGGCATGGGCTCGACGATGGACGGGCTTTACCGTTACGACGCCCTGGCGGCGGGAACGCGCCCCGTCGCGTGAGCACTTCAACCCGTCACACACCTTTGGCAGGCTGATCGCCAGGACAGAGGAGTCGCCCCATGATCACCGCCCTGCTCGCCGCCGCCGCCGTCGCGGCGACCGGATGCGACCTGGAACGGCCCTCAGGGGAACCGGGCTGTCTGCGGGCCGCCGTGGACGCCCTGCCCATGACGGCCCTGCAGGTTGTGGGCACCCACAACAGCTACAAGGAGCCCATCGCTCCGGCCGAGATGAAGCTGCTGCGGGCGGCGAGCCCGAGGACGGCGGACAGCCTGGACTACAGTCATCCCACCCTGACCGCCCAGCTGGACGCCGGCGCCCGGCAGCTGGAGCTGGACCTGGTGCGCGATCCCGAAGGCGGTCGCTGGACCCGACCTCTGGGCCTGCGCATGGCCGGCGGCGGTGACTACGACGCCGGACCGATGGCGTCGCCGGGCCTGAAGGTCATGCACGTCCCGGACATCGACTACCGCAGCGTCTGCCCGACCTTCCGGGCCTGCCTGGAGGAGGTGCGCGCCTGGTCCGACAGGAACCCGGATCACCTGCCCCTCCTGATCATGATGAACCTCAAGGACGAGCAGATCGCCGTTCCAGGAGCCACGCCCCTCCTGCCCTTCGACGCCGCGGGCATGGACGAGGTGGATGCGGAGATCCGCGCCGTCTTCGGGGCCTCGCGCCTGATCACCCCGGACCAGGTTCGCGCCGGCCAGGCCACCCTGGCCGAGGCCGTTCGCCGGGGCGGGTGGCCGTCGATCGGGTCCGCCCGGGGCAAGGTGTTCTTCGCGGTCGATGAGGGGCCGAAGAAGGTGGCGCTCTACGCGCGTGACAGGCCCTCGCTGGAGGGACGCGCCGCCTTCGTGAACACGGATCGCTTGGATGCGCCCTATGCGGCCTATGTGACCCTGAACGAGCCGGCCAGGGATGCGCTCCGCATCGTGGAGGCGCTGGGAAGAGGGATGGTGGTCCGCACCCGGGCCGACGCGGACACGGTCGAGGCCCGGACCGGAGATCGCGGCCGCCCGGCCGCCGCCTTCGCCTCGGGCGCGCAGTACATCTCCACGGACTACATGACCCCAGACCTGAGGCTCAGCGACTTCGTGGTCACCCTGCCGGGCGGCGGAATCGCTCGGCGCGCGCCCGTGCCGGATCCGGCCCGGCCTGCGCCCTGAGGCTTCAGATCATGAAGCCGAGGTTCCGGTTCGAGAAGTTGGTGAGGTAGGGAAGCAGTGTCAGCAGCTGGGCGTCGGAGAGGCCGAACCACCGGCCGAAGGTCGAGGCGAACTGGTGGACCGACGTGGTCGGCACCATGGTGTTGCCGCTCATGTCCGGATTGACGAAGCCGGACTGGTCGACGCCGACCGTGGGAAACTGGCCGTACATGTCGCGTCCCTTCACAGCGCCGCCCATGATGAGGTGATGGCCGCCCCAGGCGTGGTCGGTGCCGTCCCCGTTCGTCGTG
>NZ_JADCBG010000199.1 GCF_020253645.1 Phenylobacterium sp. | reverse complement strand
GGGGGCGTGGCGCGCGTCGAACGCACCACGCCCCCGAAAGACAGGCGCTGAAGGGCGCGATCAGCCCTGGCCGGTCATGGAGGCGACCTCGGCGGCGAAGTCGTCCACCTTCTTCTCCACACCCTCGCCCAGGGCGAAGCGCACAAAGCCCTTCACCGTCACAGGGGAACCGGTCTCCTTGGCCGTCTCGGCCACCAGCTGCTCGATGGTCTGGTCCGGGTTCATGACGAAGGCCTGCTTCAGCAGGACGACTTCCTCGAAGAACTTGCGGATACGGCCCTCGACCATCTTCTCCACCACGCCGGCCGGCTTGCCGGAGGCCAGGGCCTGCTCGGTGAAGATGGCCTTCTCGCGCTCGACGGCGGCCGGGTCCAGGTCGTCGGTCGACAGGGAGAGGGGGTTGGTGGCCGCCACGTGCATGGCGATCTTCCGGCCCATCTCGGCCAGCCTGGCCTGGTCGCCCTTGCCCTCGACCGCCACGAGAACGCCGATCTTGCCAAGGTCCGGCACGATGGCGGAGTGGACGTAGGAGGCCACGGCGCCTTCGGACACCACGAAGCGGTGCGCCCGGCGGAGGTTCATGTTCTCGCCGATGGTGGCGATGAGGTTGGTCACCATGTCGGCGACGCTCTCTCCACCGGCGGTCTTCGCCGCGGAAATGGACTCCACACCTTCCTGGTCCAGGGCGATGCCGGCGATCTCCTTGGCCGCCTTCTGGAACAGCTCGTTCCGGGCCACGAAATCGGTCTCTGCGTTGAGCTCGACCACGACGCCGGTCATGCCCGCGCCGTCCTTGCGAACGGCGGCGCCCACCAGGCCCTCGGCGGCCGCCCGGTCCGACTTCTTGGCGGCCTTGGAAAGGCCCTTGGTCCGCAGCCAGTCAATGGCGAGATCGATGTCGCCGTCGTTCTCCTGCAAGGCCTTCTTGCAGTCCATCATGCCTGCGCCGGACTTCTCGCGCAGGTCCTTCACCAGGGCAGCAGTGATCTCCGCCATCGGGAGCTCCTTCGGTCAGGGGTGGCGCCCGCCCCTCAGGGACAGGCGCATTTCAGGTCGGATCAGGCTTCGGCCGCGGCTTCTTCCACAGCGGGTTCGGCAGCGACGACAGGTTCGACCGGCTCGACGGACGCGCCCAGGTCGACCCCGGAGGCGGCGGCGCCGGCGGCCAGGCCGTCGAGGACGGAGTCGGCCAGCAGGTCGCAGTAGAGCTGGATGGCGCGGGCGGCGTCGTCATTGCCCGGGATCGGGTAGGTGATGCCGTCCGGATCGCAATTGGTGTCGAGGATGGCGATCACGGGGATGCCCAGCTTGCGGGCCTCCTGGATGGCGATGGCCTCCTTGTTGGTGTCGATCACGAACATCAGGTCGGGGATGCCGCCCATGTCCTTGATGCCGCCCAGGGACAGCTCAAGCTTGTCACGCTCGCGCGTCAGCTGCAGCAGTTCCTTCTTGGTGCGGTTGCCCTCGCCCCCTTCCAGCACGCCCTCAAGCTCCCGCAGGCGGTTGATCGACCCGGAGACGGTGCGCCAGTTGGTCAGGGTTCCGCCGAGCCAGCGGTGGTTGACATAGTACTGGGCGCAGCGGCGGGCGGCCTGGGCGATGGGATCCGAGGCCTGGCGCTTGGTGCCCACGAAGAGCACGCGACCGCCGCCAGCGGCGACCTCGCGCACCTTGACCAGGGCCTGGTGCAGCAGGGGGATCGACTGGGAGAGGTCGATGATGTGGATATTCGAGCGGCTGCCGAAGATGTAGCGGTCCATCTTCGGGTTCCAGCGGTGCGTCTGGTGACCGAAGTGGGCGCCGGCCTCAAGCAGCTGACGCATGGAGAAATCGGGAAGCGCCATGGCTTTATGTCCTCTTCTTCCGGTTGACCTCCGCAGACAAACCCCCCGGACGGGGGACCGGAACGGCGCCGCCGGGATGTCTCCCCGGCCAAACCGAACGCCTGCGTGTGGAATGGCGCGCCGTTTAGGCTCAACTAGCCGAAAAGGCAAGTCCTGAAAGGATTTGGGCCGTCCTAGACGTCCTCGACAAAGACCACGCCGGGCGCCGTCTTCAGGGCGCCGCGAACGGCGGGGCCCAGGTCGAAGCGACCGGGAAGCCGCACCTCGATCTCCCGGCCGCCCTCGACGGGCGCCACCAGGACGATCTCGCCGCCGCGCCCCTGGGGGGCCGCGGTGAGCCGCGCCTTCAGGGCGTCAATCGCCAGGCTGCGCGGCGAGACATGGACCCGCAGCCCCGCCACCGCGTTCTCGATCGCCGTTTCGACGGGCTCGGCGTCATCACCGAAGAAGCGCACCTCTCCGTCCCGCGCCTTGGCCCGGACCTTGAGGGACACCGCCCTGCCAGGCTCCAGCAGATCACGGCATCGGCGCAGGGACTCCGGCGGGAAGAGCACCTCGTACTCACCGGAGGGATCGGACAGGGTCACAAAGGCGAACTTGTCCCCGCTGGCCTGGGAGGCCCGCTCCTGGCGTCGGCGCACGACCCCGGCCATCCGGAAGGCTTCCGCACCCGCCTCGGCCTTGGGGATGACCTCGGTCAGCAGATCGATGCGTCGCCGCCGCAGGGCGGGCAGAAGGTCCTCCAGCGGATGTCCCGAGAGATAGAAGCCCACGGCCGCGAGCTCTTCGTCCAGGCGCCTGGCGGGTGACCAGGACTCACACCTCGGCAGGCGGGGCCGCTGCGCTTCGACCTGATCGCCGCCAAACAGGGAGCCCTGCGCGGAGGCCCGTTCCTCGGCCACGCTGTGGCCGTATCCGGCCAGGACCTCGGAGGCCTCCACCAGCTGGGCCCGGTCGCAGCCAAGGCTGTCGAAGGCGCCGGCCCGCGCCAGGGTCTCCAGGGTGCGGCGGTTGACCTGGCGCGGATCGACCCGCTCGACGAAGTCAAAGATGTCCCGGAAGGGCCCGCCGGCGGCGCGAACCTCGACGACATGCTCCATGGCCTGCAGGCCGACATTCCGGATGCCGCCCAGGGCGTAGAGCACCTCGCCGTCGCCGACCTCGAAGTCCGCGCCCGAGCGGTTCACGTCCGGCGGCCGGATCGTCACCCCGAACCGGCGGGCGTCCTGGTAGAAAACGGCCAGCTTCTCGGTGTTGGAGATGTCCAGGCTCATGGAGGCGGCGAAGAACTCGACCGGCGCGTTGGCCTTCAGCCAGGCGGTCTGGTAGCCGATCAGGGCATAGGGCGCGGCGTGGCCCTTGTTGAAGCCATAGCCCGAAAACTTCGCCATCAGTTCGAAGAGGGTGTCGGCCAGGTCCGGGTCCACCCCGCGTTCCGCCGCGCCGGAGAGGAAGCGGGCCCGTTGCTGGTCCATCCCCTCCTTCTTCTTCTTGCCCATGGCGCGACGCAGCAGGTCCGCCTCGCCAAGGGACTAGCCCGCCATGATGCGGGCGATGTTCATCACCTGCTCCTGGTAGACGATCACGCCGTAGGTCTCAGTCAGGACCGGCTCGAGAAGGGGGTGGTAGACGTTCAGCGGTTTGCGGCCCGCCTTGGTGTCCACATAGGCCGGAATGGAGTCCATCGGCCCCGGCCGGTAGAGGGAGATCAGCGCCGTGACCTCCTCGATGGAGCCGGGCCGGAGCTGGCGCAGGGTGTCGCGCATGCCCTGCCCTTCAAGCTGGAAGACCCCGACCGTCTGGCCCGAGGCCATCAGCTCGTATGTGGCCGTATCGTCCAGTGGCAGGCTCTCGAGGGCGAAGTCCGCGCCTCGTCGGGCCAGATGCTTCATGGCCCGGTCGATCACGGTGAGGGTCTTCAGGCCGAGGAAGTCGAACTTCACCAGGCCCGCGCTCTCCACCCACTTCATGTTGAACTGGGTGGCGGGCAGGTCCGAGCGCGGGTCGCGGTAGAGGGGTGACAGCTCGGTGAGCGGCCGGTCCGCGATCACCACCCCGGCGGCGTGGGTCGAGGCGTTCCGGTAGAGGCCCTCAAGGCGCAGGGCGATCTCCAGGAGCCGGGCGACGGATTCGTCCTCATCCTTGGCTTGGCGCAGCCGAGGCTCCAGTTCGACGGCCCGGGCAAGGGTCACCGGATTGGCGGGATTGGCCGGAACCATCTTGGCCAGACGGTCGACCTGTCCGAGGGGCATCTGCAGGACCCGCCCGACATCCCTCAGGACCGCACGGGCCTGCAGGGTGCCGAAGGTAATGCTCTGCGCCACCCGGTCGCGCCCATAGCGCTGCTGGACATAGGCGATCACCTCCTCCCGCCGCTCCTGG
>NZ_JADCBG010000198.1 GCF_020253645.1 Phenylobacterium sp. | reverse complement strand
TTGTTGATGGCGTAGAGCTGCTCGACCAGGGCCTCGATGCGGTTGTTGTTCAGCTTGAGGGTCTTGAGGTGCTGGACGATGGCGCTGCTTGCGGCGGCGTGCGCCGCACGGTCTGCCTCGGAAAGGTCCTCGCCCTTGAGACGCTTGCCGACCAGCTTTTCCTGCAGGGCGCGGAAGGCGTCGAACTCGGCGGCGATGGCGTCGAGCGTCAGCATCACGCCTTCGCGAAGCTCGCTCTCCATCGCGCTGATGGTCGGACCCGCGCCGTCGTCGAAGTCGTCCTCGTCTTCCTCGCCCTCGGCCTTGGCGACGGCCTCGCCATCCTCGGTCACGTCCTCCGCCTCGGCCAGGGCCTCGGCGGCGGCGCTGACCCCGCCATAGGTCTGCTCAAGGTCGATGACCTCGCGCAGCAGGATCCGGCCGGTGCCAAGCTCCTCCCGCCAGACCATGATGGCCTCGAAGGTCAGGGCGCTCTCGCAGAGACCGCGGATCATGGTGTCGCGGCCAGCCTCGATCCGCTTGGCGATGGCGATCTCGCCCTCGCGGGACAGGAGCTCAACCGAGCCCATCTCCCGCAGGTACATCCGCACCGGATCGTCCGTCCGGTCGTAGGCGGCTTCCTTCTGGGTCTCGACGACGGCGGTCTCCTCGCGGACGGCCACCTCGCCGCCCTCGGCGTCCTCTTCGGCCTCGACGACGTTGACGCCCATCTCGGAGAGCATCGCCAGGGTGTCCTCGATCGCCTCCGAGGTCACCTCCTCGGACGGCAGAACCTTGTTCAGCTCGTCCATCGTGACATAGCCGCGTGTCTTCGCCTGCTTGATGAACTTCTTGACGCCGGCGTCGGTGAGATCGAGCAGGGGCCCATCGGTCGAGGGGGTCTCGGCGGCTTCGGTCTCGGCGGGGGTGGTGGTCATCAAGGTCTCCGCTTTCCGGACCCGGTGTCCCGGATCCGAAGCTCGAATGGGTCCGGCGCGTCTGCGCCGTCTTCAGGGTTCGTCCTGCCAGTTCCGGATCTGTCGTCGCAGAAGGTCGCGCTCAGTCTTCAGCCTCGAAAACGCGTCCACAGACAAAGCCACGCCAAGGTCGCCCTTGGCGGTGGACAACGCTTCATCGAGGGCGGCCAGCCTGGAGAGGCGGACGAAAGCCTGCGACCACTGCGATCTTGCACCCTCGAGGGAGACATCCGGTTTCAGGAAGGGCGCGCCCGATTTCGCAGCGGCCCGGTCGATGTCTGTCAGAAGAGTTACAAAATCTCCGCTTGCCAGATGGCGCGCGAGCTCCCGGGTGTCAAGATGCTCAGACTCAAGCCGCAGCCGGATGATTTCCTTGGCCAATCCCGCGAGGGCGGGTTCGCCGAAGCCCGCGGCGGCGAACGGAGACTCCAGGCAGTCGTCCAGACAGGCTGGATCGGCCAGGGCATGCTTCATCAGGGCCGAGGCGGCAAGGTCCAGGCCCTCAGCGAGACGGCGGGCGGCGCTGCGGCCGAGAGGCGTAGGCGCAGGGTCGATCCAGCCCCCCCCGGCGGCGCGCCCGCGCCGGCGGAAATCACCGCCCTGCGGGGCGGGCGGGCGGGACGGAAGCGCCGCCTCGAACCTGGCCAGGAGGTCATCGCGATAGGCTGACTGCAGGTCCCGGTCGGCGATCCGCGAGGCCGCAGCCCGCAGGCGGGCCTTGAGACCCGCCCTGCGCTCGGGGGTGTCCAGCGGCTCGGCCTCGAGCTCCCGGCGGAACAGCATTTCGGAGAATCCCGTCGTCCGGACCAGCTGGCTTCTCAGCGCCGCCGCTCCCTGCTCGCGCAGGACATCGTCCGGGTCCTTGCCACCCTCCACCACGCTGAAGCGAAAACTGCGCCCGGGCGTCAGCAGCGGCAGGGCCCTGTCCATGGCGCGGAAGGCGGCCTGGCGCCCGGCCCGGTCGCCATCGAAGCAAAGCGTCGGCTCCGGGTGGCGCCGCCAGAGCAGCTCCATCTGCTCCTCGGTCAGGGCGGTGCCGAGGGGGGCGACGGCGGCGATCCCGGCCCTCTGGCAGGCGATGACGTCCATGTAGCCCTCAACCACCACCAGGGGCGCCGCCGCGTCCGGCGGCGCGGCGGCCAGGAGGCGCCGCGCCTCGGGCAGGCCGTAGAGGGTCCGGCCCTTGTGGAAGAGCTCGGTTTCCGGGCCGTTCAGGTACTTGGCCCTGGCCTCCGGGTCCATGGCCCGACCGCCGAAGGAGACAATCCGGCCGCGCCCCTCGACAATGGGAAACATGATCCGGTCCCGGAAGCGGTCGTAGGGGGTCCCGCCATCTTCCGGAGCGATCAGCAGCCCGGCCTCCACGAGCTCGGCGGGCCGCGCGCCCTTGGCGACGAGATAGTCCTTCAGTCCCGTCCTTCCGCCGGGGGCGTAGCCAAGGCCGAACCGGGCCCAGTCGGCGGCGGGCAGGCCCCGCCGTTCCAGGTAGGCGCGCGCCGCGGCGCCCTGCGGGGCGGCCAGCATTCGGCTGAACCACTGGGCGGCCAGGTCCATCCAGTCTGACAGTCCCTGGCGCTTCTTCTCGGTCTCGGCGGCGCGGGGATCCGGGGCGGGCAGGGAAAGCCCCGCCTCCGCCGCCAACCGCTCCACCGCTTCCACGAAGGACAGCCGCTCGCTTTCCTGCAGGAAGGCGATCAGGTCGCCGGTCTTTCCCGACGAGAAGTCGAAGAACTGGCCCTTGTCGTCATTGACGTAGAAGGACGGCGTCTTCTCCTTGGTGAAGGGCGACAGGCCCACAAACTCGCGGCCGCGCTTCTGCAGCTTCACGGTCCGGCCGATGACGTCCGAGGGCCGGAGGCGTGACTTGATCTCGTCAATGAAGGCTTCGTCGAACCGCACCCGCACTAGATAACCCGCGCCCGCCTCCCGCGACAGAGGGACCCATCGCCACCGCCCCTCCCCCCGTTGCACCCGAAGATCCCCGCAGGGGAGCAATGGCTCCCTGATTCCTCCACCTTCCAGGGGGAGGTGGACCGCGCAGCGGGACGGAGGGGGGGTGCAGAGGCGCAGCCGCCCTCCTGCACCGCCTGGACCCAGGAATCCGATGCGCCGGCGGGCGATTTGTCCTAGCCTGCCGCCATGACCAGCGCTCTCAAAGACACCGGGACCCGGTTCGAGATGGTCGAACAGGGCCTGACCTCCTTCGCGGACTACCGGCGCGCCGGCGACCGCATTGTCATCGACCACGTGGAAAGCCCGCCCACCCTTCGCGGCACAGGCGCCTCAGGCCGGCTGATGGAGGCCCTCTCCGCCGACATCCGGGCGCGGGGGCTGAAGATCACGCCGGTCTGCAGCTACGCCGCCGCCTGGCTGAAGCGGAGCGAGGCCTACCGGTCCCTGCTCGACTGAGCCGGCGCCTCAGCGGCGCCGGGGACGCCGGCGCTCGGCGGCGGCCTCGGCGCGGCTTTCCGCCCTGAGCGACTTCGCCGCGCTGCGGGCCGCGCCCGAGCCCTCTTCGCCCTCCCCGGAGACCAGGGCGTCGGCGGCGAACTCCAGGTCCAGCAGCTTGAGCCGCTTGATCTCGTCGCGCAGGCGGGCGGCGGTCTCGAACTCCAGGTCGGCGGCGGCCTGGCGCATCCGGGCCTCGAGGTCCTTCAGCGTGGCCTTGAAGTTGTCGCCCAGGAAGGGCTGGGCGCCGGTCTCCGCCAGCCCCGCCGGCACGGTGACGCGGTCCTTCTCGTAGGGGCTGGCGAGGATTTCCTTGATCTGGCTGCGCACGCTCTCCGGCGTCACGCCATGGGCCTCGTTCCAGGCGGTCTGCTTCTCGCGCCGGCGGCGCGTCTCGGCCATGGCCCGCTCCATGGAGCCCGTGACCTGGTCCGCGTAGAGGATGACCCGGCCATCGACGTTCCGCGCCGCCCGGCCGATGGTCTGGATCAGGCTGGTCTCGGAACGCAGGAAGCCCTCCTTATCCGCGTCGAGGATGGCCACGAGCCCGCACTCCGGGATATCCAGACCCTCGCGCAGGAGGTTGATGCCGACCAGGACATCGAAGGCGCCGAGCCGCAGGTCGCGGATGATCTCGATGCGCTCCAGGGTGTCGACGTCGGAGTGCATGTAGCGGACCCGCAGGCCCTGCTCGTGCATGTATTCCGTCAGGTCCTCGGCCATCTTCTTGGTCAGGACGGTGACCAGGGTGCGATACCCCTTCGCCGTGGTCTGGCGGACCTGGTCGATGACGTCGTCCACCTGGGAGAAGCCGTCCTTCGCCACGGGGCGGATCTCCACCGGCGGGTCGATCAGGCCGGTCGGGCGGATGACCTGCTCAGCGAAGACGCCGCCCGCCTTCTCCATCTCCCAGGGGCCCGGCGTTGCCGACACGCTGACCGTCGCCGGCCGCATGGCGTCCCACTCCTCGAACTTGAGGGGGCGGTTGTCCATGCAGGAGGGCAGGCGGAAGCCATACTCGGCCAGGGTGAACTTGCGGCGGAAGTCGCCCCGGAACATGGCCCCGATCTGCGGGATGGTCTGGTGGCTCTCGTCCACGAAGAGGAGGGCGTTGTCGGGGATGTACTCGAAGAAGGTCGGCGGCGGCTCGCCGGGCCGGCGCCCCGTGAGATACCGGGAATAGTTCTCGATCCCGGCGCAGGAGCCCGTGGCCTGGATCATCTCCAGGTCGAAGGTGGTCCTCTGCTCCAGGCGCTGGGCCTCCAGCAGCTTGCCGTTCGCCACCAGCCAGTCGAGGCGTTCCTTCAGCTCGGCCCGGATGTGGTTCATGGCCTGGTTCAGGGTCGGCCGGGGCGTGACGTAGTGGCTGTTGGCGTAGATCTTCACCGCCGGCAGGTCCGCGGTGCGCTTGCCGGTCAGGGGGTCGAACTCGGTGATGGCCTCGATCTCGTCGCCGAACAGGCTGATCCGCCAGGCCCGGTCCTCGTAGTGGGCGGGGAAGATCTCCAGGGTGTCGCCCCGCCGGCGGAAGGTCCCGCGCTCGAAGGCCTGGTCATTGCGCCGGTACTGCTGGGCGACGAGGTCGGCCATCAGCTTCTTCTCGTCGATGCGCTCGCCCACCTTCAGGCTGAAGGTCATGGCGGTGTAGGTCTCGACCGAACCGATGCCGTAGATGCAGGAGACCGAGGCCACGACGATGACGTCGTCCCGCTCCAGGATCGCCCGCGTCGCCGAGTGCCGCATGCGGTCGATCTGCTCGTTTATCGAGGAGTCCTTCTCGATGTAGGTGTCGGTCCGCGGCACGTAGGCCTCGGGCTGGTAATAGTCGTAGTAGGAGACGAAGAACTCCACGGCGTTGTCCGGGAAGAAGCTCTTGAACTCGCTGTAGAGCTGGGCGGCCAGGGTCTTGTTCGGCGCCAGGATCAGCGCCGGTCGCTGGGTTTCCTCGATGACCTTGGCCATGGTGAAGGTCTTGCCGGAGCCGGTGACGCCCAGCAGCACCTGGTCGTGCTCCCGCCCCTCCAGACCAGCGACAAGCTCGGCGATTGCCGTCGGCTGGTCACCCGCAGGCGCATAGTCCGAGACCAGCCGGAAACGGCGGCCGCCCTCCGACTTCTCTGGCCGGTCCGGGCGGTGCGGCCGCCAGGCCATGTCCGCGGCGGCGGCGTCGAAGGCGAAGACCGCCGAGGCGTCGGCGAGTCCCGGGGGTGAACCTTGAGGCATGGGGGGAGAGTAAGGGCGAGGCGCGCCCTGCGCCAGTCCGCCCGAGCCGAAAGTCAGCGCCCGCGGCGGGCCTTCAGGGCGGCTTCGTAGGCGGCGTCAATCTCGCCAATGGACATCTCGCCCGCCTTCACCTTGACCCCGTTGAAAAAGAAGGTCGGCGTGCTCTCCACGCCGCGCGTCTTGCCGATCTCCAGCTCGGCGTCGAGGGCGGCCTGACCCGAAGAGTCCGCAAGGCAGGCGTTGACTGCGGGTCCGGTGACTCCCCCCTCCGCCGCCGAGGCGATCAGGGCCGCGCGGGCGTCTCCGGTGCGGAACATCTCTTCCTGCCTGCGAAAGAAGCCCTTGATGACCGGGTAGTAGCCCTCGGGTCCGGCGCACCTCGCCAGCAGGAAGCCCGCCGCCGCCACATTCTGCGGCGGCGTGAGGACGGGCCGAAGCACGAAGCGCGCCTTGCCCGTATCGATGTAACGGGCCTTGAAGACCGGGAAGACCTCATTGGCGAACCGGCCGCAGTGGCCGCAGGTGAGCGAGGCGAACTCCTCCACAAGCACCGGCGCCCTTGGGTCGCCCATCACCCGGTTGGCGTCGACCCGTGCTTCGGCCGCCAGGGCAGCGGAGCCGGTCAGTCCAAGAAGGACGGTGAACAGCAGGGCGACGACCTTGAACATGGCGTTCTTCAGGACCTCTTGTCTGTCAGGCGGGATCCTTCCGTCCGGAAGGCGCGCCGAATTCCGCAGCGGGACCCCCGGCGGCCGCGCCTCGAAGCGCCGGAGGAGCAGTGGCGGACCCCGAAGTCAAGGACGCGCTTATGCTGCGGCGCAATGAAGACTTGCGAATCTGTTTACGGCGCGCCATACCCTCCCCACATTCGCCATTGTCCGAGTTCCGACGTGTAGGAGCCGGGCAGGTTGGTCTCTCCGCCAGAAATCGCGGAACCTAGGATCGACACAGCTGTCTGGGGGTCGTTCGCCCTCGCCACACGGGAAACCTTCATTGTCGGAAACGCTACAGGCGCGCGTCCCGCGACGCGCAGTCATGAACGCCGTTCTCCTGGGCGCAGCGCTTGGAGTAACCCTCGGTGCGATATATCTGGTCGGACTGCGGGCCGGGGAAGGGTCCGCCCGGCCCGAGGTCGTCCTCGAGCTCCAGCTTCACGCGCTTGCAGGGCTGGGCTCGGGCCCCGATCTCCGAGATCCCTCGGCGGCTGAAAGCCTTCCCGCGAAGGGGCGGACATCCCGCGCCGCACGGGAACTCGAATGCCTGACCCAGGCGATCTACTTCGAAGCACGGGGCGAGAGCCCGGCCGGACAGGCGGCGGTCGCCCAGGTTGTGCTCAATCGGGTCCGCAAGGATGGCTTTCCCAAGTCGATCTGCGGCGTGGTCTTCCAGGGCGCCTCGAGGTCGGATGGCTGCCAGTTCTCCTTTACCTGCGACGGATCCATGAACCGCACGCGGGAGGCCAGGGCCTGGGCGCAGGCGAGGCGCATCGCCACACGGGCGCTGGCGGGCGCCGCCATGACCGCTGTGGGCGACGCCACCCACTTCCATACCGTGCATGTGTCACCGGACTGGAGCCATGACCTTCGAAAGGTCGCCCAGATCGGCCTTCACATCTTCTACAAGACTGGCAGGCAGGGCCTTGCGGCCGCTGACAAGGCGCCAGCTCCCGCCTTAGACGCCGACCTGCGTCTGTCTGAGGCCAGGCTGGTGTCCGGTCCGTCCGAGGCGCCCGTGGACGTGGTCGAGGCTCCGCTGACCAACGCCGGCGCGGCGCAGTCCGGTGAGGCGGTCCCGGCCGGCCCGGCCGCCTGAGCCGACCGGATCAGGCGGCGTCGAGGCCGATGTCGAGGCCTGGCGCCGAGTGGGTCAGGGCGCCGACGCTGATCACCTGGACGCCCGTCTCGGCAATGTCGCGCACGGTCTCCAGTCGGACTCCGCCGGACGCCTCCAGGATCACCCTGCCCGCCGCGAGGGCGACGGCGGCCCGCAGGTCCCCGAGGCTGAAATTGTCCAGCATGATGACGTCGGGCGCGAGGGGCAGGGCGTCTTCCAGCTGGTCCAGGCTGTCGACCTCCAGTTCGATCGTCACCAGGTGACCCGCCGCCGCGCGCGCCCGCTCCATGGCGGGTCGAACGCCGCCGCAGGCCGCGACATGGTTGTCCTTGATGAGGATGGCGTCATCGAGCCCAAACCGGTGATTGACCCCGCCGCCGCAGCGAACGGCGTATTTCTCCAGGTGGCGCAGCCCCGGCGTGGTCTTGCGGGTGTCGGTGATCCGGGCTCCGGTTCCGGCCACCGCGTCCACATAGGCCCGGGTCAGGGTGGCGATGCCCGACAGCCGGCCCATCAGGTTCAGCCCGGTCCGCTCGGAGGACAGGATCGCCCTCGCCGGAGCATCCGCCCTGGCGAGCGCCTGTCCGGCCCCGACCCGCTGGCCATCTTCCACGAGAGCCTCGAAGCGCGCGTCCGGCGCCAGGGCGTGCAGCGCCAGCCGGGCGCAGGCCAGGCCGGCCAGTACACCGGGCTGGCGGGCCGTCCATGAGACCCTGAGCCGGGCGTCCTGCGGGACGCAGGCCAGGCTGGTCAGATCACCGGCGCGTCCGAGATCCTCGGTCAGCGCCAGACGGATCACAGGCTCCACAAGTGTGTCGGGAATCTGAAGGGTCACGCCGCCTTCCGGGACAGGGCCCCCGCCTCAAGCCGGACGAGGGTGCGCCGCGCCTCGACGGCGAGGGACGGATAATCCAAGCGGAAGTGGGCGCCCCGGCTCTCCCGCCTGTCCAGGGCGCATTCGGCGATCAGGCGGGCGGCGATCACCGGACCCGCGTCCGGGAAACGCCCTGCGAGGGCGTCCACCTGCGACAGGAGCCGGTTGAGCCCGGCCGCATCCCGAACGACGCCGGCCTCCCGGGTCATGGACCGTCTCAGGGCCTGGAGGTCGGGGTGGGGCAGGCGCGAAAGACCCGGGGTCCGCATCAGAGGCTTCAGGACGGCCACCCGACGGGAGGCGGCCCGTCCCGCCCGGGCGCCGAAGACTGCGGCCTCCAGAAGGGAGTTGGAGGCCAGGCGATTGGCCCCGTGCACGCCGCTGGAGGCGCATTCGCCCGCCGCATAAAGCCCGGTGAGGGAGGTTGCGCCCTCCGCATCCGTGAGGATGCCTCCCATGTGGTAGTGGCAGGCGGGCGCCACCGGGATCGGCTCGCCGCAGGGGTCCAGGCCCGCGCTCCGACAGGCGGCGTAGACCGTCGGAAAGGCCTGGGGGAAGTGGGCGCCGACAGAGGCGCGAGCGTCGAGATAGGCGCCGCGGCCCGCCATGCGTTCAGCGTGGATCGCCCTCGCCACGACGTCCCGGGGGGCGAGTTCGCCGTCGGGATGCAGGCCGGTCATGAACCTGGCGCCGGAGCCGTTCACCAGCCAGGCGCCCTCGCCGCGAAGGGCCTCGGTGACCAGGGGGGCGGGATCGCGACCGATATCCAGGGCCGTCGGGTGGAACTGGACGAACTCAGGGTCGGCGATCACGGCGCCGACCAGGGCGGCGGCGGCCAGGCCTTCGCCGATGAGGGCGGCGGGCGTGGTGGTCTCGGCGTACAGGCCGCCGACCCCGCCGGTGGCGAGGATCACCGCCGAGGCGCGCAGGACGATCTCGGCCGCGGCCCGTTCCAGTCGGGCCCCGCAGACCGCTCCGCCGGAATCCTGAACCAGTCCCTTAAGGGTCCAGCCCTCGAGGATCTCGATGTGGGCGGACGCCCTCACCCGCCGGATCACGGCCTCCATGATGGCCTGCCCGGCCTGGTCCCCTCCGACCCGGGCCACGCGGGCCCGCCCATGGGCGGCCTCGCGGCTGAGAACGAAGCCGCCGCCGGCGTCGCGGTCAAAGGGGGCGCCGAGCCCGGCCAGTCGCAGGACTGCAGATGGACCTTCCTCCGCCAGGAGGGCGGCGCGATCGGGCTCCACCAGCCCGGCCCCCGCCGCCATGGTGTCTGCGGCATGGAGAGCCGGTGCGTCGTCCTCGGCCAGGGCGGCGGCGATCCCGCCCTGCGCCCAGGCGGAGCTGCAAGCCTCGCCCAGGGGCGCCGGCGTAATCAGGCGAACCCTCCGGGGCGCTGCCGCGAGGGCGGCGGAGAGACCCGCCAGGCCGCCTCCGATCACCAGGACGCCGTCGAAGTCGGTGACGTCCATCTCAGATCAACTCCACGTCCACATGGTGGCGCGCCCGGACGAGGTCGTAGCGGGCCGGGCTGGAGGGGGGCGGCATGTCGATCATCCGCTGGACGGCGGTACGGGCCCGACCGGCGACGATCGGGTCCACCGTGACCTCGTGGCGGTCTTCCACCAGGGCCTGAAGGATGTTCTCCAGAGTGATCTGCTTCATGTGCGGGCACAGGTTGCAGGGCCGGACGAACTCGGTGTCCACTGCGTCCGCCGCCACATTGTCGGCCATGGAGCATTCGGTGATCAGCACCACCTGCCGGGGCCGGCGGGTCAGGACGTAATCGTTCATCGCCGCCGTCGAGCCCGCGAAGTCGGCCTCGGCAAGGACCTCGGCGGGGCACTCCGGGTGGGCCAGGATCTCCGCGCCAGGGTGGGCCTCGCGGATCTCGCGGATATCCTCCACGGTGAACTGCTCGTGGACCTCGCAGCGGCCTCGCCAGGCAATGATCCCCACGGAGGTCTGACGGGCGACGTTCCTCGCCAGGAATTCGTCCGGGATCAGGATGACGCGGTCGACGCCCCACTCCCGTGCAGCATGCTCCACCACCTGGACGGCGTTGGCGCTGGTGCAGCAGATGTCGGTCTCGGCCTTCACCTCCGCCGAGGTGTTGACATAGGTCACCACGGGCAGGCCCGGATAGCGCTGGCGCATGAGCCGTACGTCATCGGCGGTGATGGAAGCGGCGAGGCTGCAGCCCGCCCGGAGATCCGGTATCAGGATCTTCTTCTCCGGCGAGAGGATCTTGGAGGTCTCCGCCATGAAGTGGACGCCCGCCTGCACGATGACGTCGGCGTCCGCCCGAGCCGCCTCGCGCGCCAGGCCAAGGCTGTCGCCGACATAGTCGCCCACCCCGTGGAAGATGTCCGGGGTCATGTAGTTGTGCGCCAGGATGACGGCCCGGCGCTCTCGCTTGAGCTGGTTGATGGCGTGGATCAGGGGCGCCTGGAGCCGCCACTCCATGGGGGTCACGTGCCGGCGAACCTTTTCCCAGACCGGCGCGGTGGCGGCCTCGACCTCGGGGGTAAATCCGGAGACGTGAACTTCGGTCGGGCCCGACGCGGTCATGACGCACTCCTTTTGCTCAAATTGAGCATTAGAGGGGCGGCGAAATCGCCGGACTGACCCGGCGCTTCCCCCATCTTATGCTCAACAAGAGCATATCCTGTGCTCAATATGAGGTTCCGTTCCCGCCTTGGCAAGCCGGCGGACCAGCCCGCCGGACAACAGCGCGTGATCAGGGGGGACGAACGTGCTAGACGCCCGCCGGTCGCACACCGGAGGCCCGCCCCTGAGACGCATCCGCACTCTCGCCCTGATCGCCCTTCTGGGCGTCATCGGACCCGGCGCGGCGGGCGCGGGGAGGGGGCCTGCGCCTGCAGTGGAGCTGGCGGACCCGGGCCAGTCCGTCGCGAGGGCGTTTTCGGAACCCGCCCTGGCGGTGCGCTTCGCCACCCTCTCGCCGGGCCTGCGTGCGCTTGCCGACCCCGCAGACTGGACCTGGGCGGATGACGGGTTCGCCCTCACCCCCGGCTGGGAGATCCTCGACCTCTCCCGTCCGCCGAGCCTCGACCTCGCCAGGCCGGACCCGGAGCTGGACGCCGAGGAGGCCCGGCGGATCAACGCCCTTCGCCCGATCTCGCGCGAGCCGATGGAGAGGATGCCCCCCTTCCAGCTGGCCGGTCCGCGGGAGGACCTGGTGCGGGCCCACGCCTGCCTGACCCAGGCTGTCTATTACGAGGCGGCCCGAGAGCCCGATCTCGGCCAGTCGGCGGTCGCCCAGGTGGTGCTCAACCGGCTTCGGCATCCGGGCTATCCCAAGTCCGTCTGCGGCGTGGTCTATCAGGGGTCGGCGCGGCCCACGGGATGCCAGTTCACCTTCACCTGCGATGGGTCCCTCGCCCGCCCGCCAGAGCCCAGCCTTTGGGCAAGGGCCGGCGAAGTCGCCAGGCGCTCCCTGGCCGGGCATGTGGTTCGGGAGGTGGGCTCCGCGACCCACTACCATGCGGACTATGTGGCGCCCTACTGGGCCCCGACCCTCGTCAAGCTCGCGCAGATCGGGACCCATATCTTCTATCGCTGGACCGGTCCCTCGGGCGAGGCGCCCGCCTTCACCGGGCGATATGCCGGGGGCGAAGGCCGCCTGGCGCCTGAGATTCTCGGCGGGGTCGACCCCAGGACCCAGGCGGGCCTTGAGGTCCTGCCGCTCCCGCCGCCGCGCACCATCACCCTGACCCTCGCCGGGGAGGCGCGCACCTATACGGTCGCCGAGGCCGAGGGCGCCGGCCCTCCGGGCCTTCCGGCCCCCGGCCAGCTGTCCCCGGCCCGCCGCCGGCCGACGCCCGAGGAGATCCGCAGGATCAATGACTCCCTCGCCGCCCTGGAGCGTGGGGACGCGACGACGGCTCAGAAGACCCAGCCGGGCCCGTCCGGGGGCGTTCAGCCCTGATCCGCGGAGAAGGCGTCCGGATAGGCCACCATCAGCGGTTCATCGAGGGCGCCGTCGACCAGGGCGATTCCCATGAAGGCGGGGCTGCCGGAGTAGGGCGCGCTGACCTTGGCGGTCGCTTCGGCGGAGAAGCCGAACTTCGGATAGTACTCAGGGTGTCCCAGCACCAGCACGGCGGCGGCGTCGAAATGGCGCGCCGCCTCGAGGCCTTGCCGGGTCAGCGCCGACCCGATTCCCGTCCGCTGCACATCCGGGCGGACCGCCAGCGGCGCTAGGGCGGAGTAGAGGTGCATGCTGTCGGCCCAGAGGCGGCTGAACATGATGCACCCGACCGGTTCACCGTCCTGCAGGGCGATCAGTTCGAACATGGACTCGGCGTCGGCGCGCAGCCGTTCGACAATCCGGCGCTCGGCCGTCCCTCCGAAGGCGGCGTCCAGGATGTCGCCGATCGCGGGCTGGTCTGAAGCGCGGGCGTAGCGGATCTCAAGGGCCATGGGACAGGTTCCCGGGGTCAGTCGCCCGTCACCCATTCCACGTCTGCGCCAAGAGCGTTGAGGTTCTCGACGAAACGGGGGTGGGCCCGCTGGATGGGAGCGGCGTTGAGGATGGTCGAACGGCCTTCGATGCTGGCGGCCAGCATGAAGAGGGCGATGGCCACGCGGATGATGTAGGGGCTCTCCACCGTGGCGGGCATGAGCGGTTTGCCGCCATAGGTGATCAGCCGGTGCGGGTCGCACAACACCGCATGGGCGCCGAACTTGCCGATTTCCGAGCTCCAGCCCAGGGCGCCTTCATAGACCTTGTTCCAGAACATGACCGAGCCTTCGGCCCTCACGCCCAGGGCGATGAAGATCGGCAGGAGGTCGGCCGGGACGTACGGCCAGGGCGCGGCTTCGACCTTGGTCAGAATGTTGGAGGTAAAGGGTTCCCGCACCTTCAGGCCGGACGGCGCCCGCGCCGTGGACCATCCGTCCGCGTGGGTCACCTCGACGCCGAACTTGGCGAAGGTCCGGTCGAGAAGGGGGAACTGCTCCACCGAGCCGTTTCGCACCGAGACCTCGCCGCCGGTGATGGCGCCCATGGCCAGGAAGGTGGCCACCTCGTGGAAGTCATCGGCGAAGGTGAACTCGGCTCCGGAAAGTCGCGCCACACCCTCGACCATGATCCGCGAGCCGCCCACCCCCTCGATGTGTGCGCCCATGAGAGCCAGGAAGGCGCAGAATTCCTGGACGTGGGGCTCGCAGGCGGCGTTGGTCAGCCTTGACCGCCCGGGCGCGGTGGCCGCGCACAGCATGAAGTTCTCGGTGGTGGTGACCGAGGCGTAGTCGAGCCAGTGATCTGTGGCGCGGTACCCCTCCGGGACCGCGATGTGAAGCGCGTCAGGTTCGCGCCGGACGGTTGCGCCAAAGGTCTGGAGCACCTCGATGTGCGGGTCGATCTCCCGGGCGCCGAGGGTGCATCCGGTGGCGTCCTCCTCGATGGTCGCGGCCCCGAACCGGTGAAGCAGGGGCGGGATCAGCATCAGGGTCGAGCGCATGCCGAGGGGCAGGTGCGCGGCCTTCGGGTCCAGCCCTTCGCCATGCCGGACCTTCAGGGTTCCAGCCTCGAAATCCATGTCCACGGTCGAGCCGAGGTTGCGGAAGAAGTCGAGGATCTTGCGCACGTCCGTGATGTCCGGCACGCGGTGCAGGGTCACCTGCTGGTCCGTGAGCAGGGTCGCACAGAGGACCGGCAGAACGGCGTTCTTGTTGGCCGACGGCGTGATCCGCCCTTTCAGGGCGCGGCCGCCATTGACGATCAGGCTGGTCACTGCGCCGCCGCCCGGGTCGCCGCATGGTCCTCCTCGGCGAGCATCCTGACCGCCTCTAGGGCGGCCATGCAGCCCATCCCGGCGGCGGTGACCGCCTGACGGTAGACATCGTCCGTGACGTCTCCGGCGGCGAACACCCCCCGGATGGCGGTCGAGGCCGTCCCCGGAGTCACCTTCAGGTAACCGGAGGAGTCCATCTCCAGCTGCCCCGCGAAGAGGGCCGAGGCCGGGGCATGGCCGATGGCGATGAAGACCCCGTCGCAGGACAGCTCGCGGGTCCCGCCGTCGCGGGTCGACCTCAGCCGGACGCCCGTGACGCCCATGGGGTCCTCCTGTCCCAGCACCTCGTCGACCTGGTGATCCCAGATGACTTCGACCTTGGGGTTGGCGAACAGGCGCTCCTGCAGGATGGCCTCGGCTCTGAAGCTGTCGCGACGGTGCACCACGGTGACCTTTGAGGCGAAGCTGGTCAGGAACAGGGCCTCCTCGACGGCGGTGTTGCCGCCGCCGACCACCACGACCTCCTTGCCGCGGTAGAAGAAGCCGTCGCAGGTCGCGCAGGCCGACACGCCGAAGCCCTGGAACCTCTGCTCGCTCTCCAGGCCCAGCCAGCGGGCCTGGGCGCCGGTGGCGATGATCAGGGTCTCGGCCAGCCAGACCTGCCCGCTGTCGCAGGTGAGCCGGAAGGGCCGGGCGGACAGGTCTGCCGTGACCACGATGTCGTTGATGATCTCGGTCCCGACGTGCTCGGCCTGGGCCTGCATCTGCTCCATCAGCCAGGGGCCCTGGATGACCTCGGCGAAGCCGGGATAGTTCTCCACATCCGTGGTGATGGTCAGCTGGCCGCCCGGCTGGAGGCCCTGGATCAGGACGGGCTTCAGCAGCGCGCGGGCGGCGTAGACGGCGGCGGTGTAGCCGCCGGGGCCGGATCCGACGATCAGGCAGCGAACGGAGCGGGGCGGTGTCTCTGACATGGGCTCCCTTTAGGCCAGAATGCCTCTGTGCGCGACCCTGCGCCTCGGGGTGAAGATGTGGGCGTCGGGCGACACGGCTTGTCCCGGCTCAACCCGGCTCGCCGCGGGCTGCGATGACCTGCAGAAGGGCCTCGGCGGTGCGACCGGCTCCCTGGCCGTCGCACACCGATGCGGCCGCCTGGGACAGATGGGCGCGTTGGGTCGCGTCCGTCACGAGCCGCATGATCGCCCGGTCCAGGGCGCCCTCGAAAGCCGGGTCGCCCGCGTCAATCACGAGAGCGGCGCCCCGCTCGCCCAGGGCCTGGGCCGCCGCCCGCTGGTTCTCCGCCACGACGACGATGGCCGAAGGAAGGCCGAGGGTGCAGATTTCCCAGACTGTCGATCCCGCCGCGGAGATGACGAAGTCGGCCTCATGCAGGAGCGTGGCCATGTCCGTGGCGTCGACATGCAGTTGCAGGCGCCGGTCATGGACGGCCATCCGGCTCAACGCCCTGAGG
>NZ_JADCBG010000197.1 GCF_020253645.1 Phenylobacterium sp. | reverse complement strand
GTCAGGCCGTCTCGAAAACCATCACGCCGGGGTCCGGCGCGCCTGCGAACATCCGCCCGATGAAGGCGGCCCGCAAGGCCCGCGCCACCGGCTGGGCGATGTAGCCCTTGTCGGTGATCTCCCCGGCGTTGGCGTCCGGGCCGTCGGGCAGGACCAGGGCCCGGGCCACCCGCCCGGCGCCGCCGCCGCCCCGGGCGTTGTGCGCCGCCACGCCCGCCCGGACCGCCTCGGCCACCACCTCGGGGCCATGGCCGGGACGTGGGTAGAACAGCAGGCCGACCCCCGCCTCGCCCTCGCCGCAGACGATGGCGTCGGTCACCGCGTCGCCCACGGCGCCGATCACCGCGATGCGCAGCTCGCCGACGTTCACGAAGGTGCCGCTGGCCAGCTTGAAGTTCTCGGAGAGGCGTCCGTCAAAGGCCAGGCCCTTGCGGATATCGTCGGGGTCGACCAGCCGCGCCGCGTCGCCCAGGCGGTAGAAGCCCTCCTCGTCGAAGCTGGCGGCGGACAGCTCGGGCTGGCCCAGATAGCCGGGCGTGACCTGCGGCCCCTTCACCCGGAACTCCAGCTTGCCGGCCATGGGCGCCAGCTTCACCGTCGTGCCCGGCAGGGGCAGGCCCATCATGCCCATGCGGGTGTTGGGCCAGTGGACATTGGCCGCCGTCGGCCCGGTCTCGGTGGCGCCATAGCCCGAGGAAAAGCTGATCCTCTCGCCCACCGTGCGCACGGCGACGGCCTGGATCCGGTCGCAGATCTCCTGGCCCAGATTGGCCCCGCCATACTGCAGGAGGCGAACCCGGGAGAAGAAATTGCGGGCCAGGACAGGGTCCGCCTCCAGTTCGCCGGCGAACATCATCCAGCCCGCCGGCACCATGTTGTGATAGGTCGGCGCCACCTCGCGCAGGTTCCGCACCGTGTCGCCAAAGCGGCCCTCCACCGGCTGGCCGGCGTCGATGTAGAGGGTCCCGCCCCGGTGCAGGACCATGTGCAGGATGGCGTTGGCGCCCAGGCTGTGGCTCCAGGGGGCGGCGTTGACCACCACCGGCGGGTCGGGGTCGGCGAAGCAGGCGGCCACCTGGGCGGCGTTGGCGGCCATGCGCGCCTGCAGGTTGATCACCGCCTTGGGGCGGCCGGTGGAGCCGGAGGTCAGGAGGTATTTGGCGTGGTCGTCCGGACGCGCCGAAGGCGCCGCCGGGGAGGCCCGCTCCAGGTCGGCCAGGGACACGTCCCCCGGGCGGGCGTTGCAGCCGGCGATGACCGGCAGGCCGGCCAGGAAGGGCGCCGCCAGGGCCTCGCCGAAGAGGGCGGCGTCCTCGGTATAAATGGCCGAGGGGTTCAGGGTCTCCACCGCCTGGGCCAGGCGCGACAGGTTGGCGCCCGGCAGGCCGTACTGGGGCGAGACCGGCGCGACCGGCATGCCCTGGCTCATGGCCGCGTAGGAGATGAGGGCGTGGTCGATCCCGTTACGGGCGAGGATCAGCAGGGGCCGGGGCCCGCCGATCCCCCGTTCCCTCAGGCCTCCCGCCAGGGCGGCGACGCGTCCGGCGGCCTCTGCATAGCTGACCTCCCGCCAGCCCTCGCCCGACCGCTCGGCCAGCCAGGTCCGGGCGGGCGCCCTCTCGGCCCAATGGAGAAGAGGACCGGCCACCGTCGGGAAGGGCCCGTCGAGCGGAGTCGGGTTGAACAGGATCCGGGACCCGTCGGGTCTCTCCTCCACCTCAAGCCGGGCGGGGGCGTAGCGGGGGTCGCGGATCGGGGCCTGGGCGATGTCCATGGCCCCCTCGATGGACGGACCCGCCGCCGACTGCAAGCGAAAGCCGACGCCGGGTCAGGCCGACTGGGTGGTGTCCGGCAGGCCCAGGATGCGCTTGGAGATGATGTTGTTCTGCACCTCCACCGAGCCGCCATAGATCGACATGGCCCGGCCGGAGAGCCAGCTGCGGACGGCCTCGATCTCGGCGGAGGTGAAGGCCTCTCCCTCCCAGCCCAGTCCCTGGTGGCCCATGATCTCCAGCACCATCTCCTGCCGGATCTGGGCCACGTTGGTGGCCGAGTTCTTGAGCACGGAGGCGGCGTTGGTGGCGCCCGAGGCGCCCTTGGCCTCGGCCGCGGCGCGGGCCAGGGTCAGGCTGTGGACCCGGGCGTCCATGAGGTGGCGGATCATGCGGGTGCGCAGGTCGCCATCGGCGATCCGGCCCTTGCCATCTTCGCCCACGTACTTGCGGGCGATGTCCTCCAGCGGGGTGGCGCGGCCGCCCATGGACACGCCGGTCTGGCTGGCGCGCTCATGCTGCAGCAGGCGCTTGCCCACGGACCAGCCCTCGTTGAGCTTTCCCAGAAGGGCGTCCTTGGGCGCCACGGCGTCGGTGAAGAAGGTCTCGCAGAAGGGAGAGGCCCCGGCGATGAGCTTGATCGGACGGGTCTCGATGGCCGGCTGGCGCATGTTGATCAGCAGGAAGCTGATGCCGTCATGCTTCTTCACCGTCGGGTCCGTCCGCACCAGGGCGCCGCACCAGTCTGAGTACTGGGCGCCGGAGGTCCAGATCTTCTGGCCATTGATCAGCCAGTGATCGCCCTTGTCTTCGCAGCGGGTCTGCAGGGAGGCCAGGTCAGAGCCAGCGTTGGGCTCGGAATAGCCGACGCACCAGCGCACCTCGCCGCGCACGATCGGCGGGATGTGGGTCTTCTTCTGATCTTCGGTGCCGTAGTCCAGGATAGATCG
>NZ_JADCBG010000196.1 GCF_020253645.1 Phenylobacterium sp. | reverse complement strand
TGCTCTTCCGATCTCGAGGCGGCGATCCAGGAGACGCTGAGAAAGGTTCGCCGGAACCGCACGACGCTGGTCGTCGCCCACAGGCTCTCCACCGTTGTCGACGCCGACGAGATCCTCGTCCTGCGCCAGGGGCGGATCGTCGAACGCGGCGCCCACACAGATCTGCTGGCGCTGGACGGCGAGTACGCCGCCCTGTGGCGCCGCCAGACCCGGGACGCCTAGCCGCTCACTCCGCGGGCGCGGGCGCGGGCGCGGGCGTCTCCGGGCCGCCTTGCGGGATCCGGACCCCTTCATAGGCCCGCCTCCGCGCCCGCAGGCCGACGCGACGCCGGATGGCGTCGAACACGGTGACGAACCTCTCCGCCATCACATTTGGCATGGCCAGCATCACCGGGGTGAGGATCAGCGTCAGGAGGGTGGCGAAGGACAGCCCCCAGACCACGGCCGCCGACAGCTGCACCCACTGGCCCGACCCCGGCGCCTGATACTCCAGGACCAGGTTGTGGAAATTCGGGTGAAACTGGAACATCAAGGGCAGAAGCCCGACGACTGTCACCAGCGTCGTCAGCATGACAGGACGGAACCGCTGGGCCGCCGACCGGACCGCCGCTTCGTGCGCGGAGTACCCGGCCCTCCGCAGCTGGTAGAAGCTGTCCACCAGGACGATGTTGTGCCCGACAACCACCCCCGCGAGGGCCACCACGCCCGTGCCCATCATGATGACCGAGATGTAGTTGAATGTGCCGGCGACATTGACCACCACCCCGAGAAGAACGCCGACAGTGGACAGCAGCACCGCAAAGAGGGTGACGGCCACGCCCCAGAAGCTGTTGAACTGCCACAACAGGATGATCATCATCATGAAGAGGGCGGCGAAGATCGCAGTGATGAAGAACAGCACGGCGGCCCGGCCCTCCTCGTCTGCGCCGGTGAATTTCCACTTCACGGAAGTATCCAAGGGCGCGGTCTCCAGCCACGGCCGGAGTTCCGCGATCTTCTGATTGGCCGCGACCCCTTCGGACACGTTGGCCTGGATGACCACGAGCCTCTGTCCGTCCCGGCGCTGGATCTGGGTGACCTGCTGGGCGGGCTGGCGGTCGACGAAGTAACTTGCAGGGACCGGGCCGAAGGGCGTGCCGATCTTGAGCGAATCCAGGGCGTCCATGTTGCGCCCGTCGGGTGTGAACCGGACCCGGATGTCCAGCTCGTCCTCCGCATCGTCCGGTCGGAACCGGCCTACGAGAACGCCTGTGGTCGTGTACTGGATCGCCTGCCCGACGGTCAGGACGTCAACGCCGAACCGCCCTGCGGCTTCACGGTCCACGGCCAGGTTCCATTCGATCCCGGGAGAGGTGCGGTTATCTTCCAGTTCGATGATCTGCGGGTCCTGGCTCAGCTTCGCCTTGATCAGGTCCGCCGCCGCGTTGATGGCTGCGGGGTTGTTGCTGCGGAGCTCGACCTGGATCGCCTTCCCGGTCGGCGGGCCCGCTTCCGGTTCACGGACTTCGGTCTCGATGCCGGGGATGTCAGCGACCCTCCGGCGCACTTCGGCCGCCAGTTCGCCGCCCTTCAATCCAAGGCGGACACGGTCCTCATACTTCAGGAACTCCACCTCCATCGTCCCGATGGTGTCGTTCGGAGCCCCGAACCTGCCGCCGCCAAAGGAGGATCCCGGGGTGTTGCCGCTCCGGACATAGAGCGCCCGCACTCCCTCCATACCCAGGACCCGCGCCTCGACCTGGCGCACCAGGTCGTCCTGCGCCTGGGCGTTCAGGTTTCCCCGGGCCTTCACATAGACCTGTACGCTTTCGGGGTCCTCATCCAGGAAGAACTCGACCCGGTGCGGCGTGCTCGCGAACCAGACGAGAATGCCGATGACGATCGCGAAGGTGGCGGCGAGCACTCGGAAAGGATGGTGCGACAGATAGTCCAGGGTCCGGGCGTACCAGCCCATGAACCCCTTCATTTCCTTGGGATCGCCCCGTTCTGACTTCTCGAGTTCGGCCAGTTCCTCGGCATCCGCCTTCCGTTCCTTCGCAAAGATGGAGCCGAGGGCGGGAGTGAAGATCAAGGCGATGAAGATCGAGGCCCCCAGAACAAAGAACAGCGTCAGGGGCAGGAAGCTCATGAACTTCCCGGGGATCGAGTTCCAGAACATGAAGGGGACGAAGGCGCAGAGGGTCGTGAGCGTCCCGTTGAGGACCGGCCAAAACATCCTCGTTCCAGCGACCGAGAAGGCCTCGAGCTTGCTCATGCCCTCAGCCATCTTCCGCTCGGCGTATTCGACCACCACGATGCCGCCGTCGACCAGTATGCCCACAGCCAGAACGAGGCCGAACATGACCATCTGGTTCAGTGTGACGTCGATGGCGTTCAGCATCATGAAGGCGATCGCGAAGCAGGCCGGGATCGCCATCCCGACCATGAGCCCCTGTCGCACCCCCAGGCTGGCGACGATGATCACCATCACCAGCAGGGTCGCCGACAACAGGCCGCCTTCCAGGATCAGGAGGGTCCGCTCGATGAACTCGGACTCATCGAAGGTGTAGTCGACCTTCACGGTCGAGGGCCATGCCTTGCTCTCGGCCTCCACGGTCTGGCGGACGGCCTTGACCGTATCCAGGACATTGGCCCCGGCCCGTTTGGAAACCAGGACCGAATAGGCGGCCTCGCCGTTGTAGCGGGCGATGAAGGTCGGATCCTTGAAGGTGCGGCGGACATCCCCGATGTCGCCTACGGTCACCAGCCGGTCGCCGTTCCGCTTGATGGGCAGGGACAGGATGTCTTCCGGCTTCTCGATGACGCCGGGCACCTTGACGGCGAACCGGCCGGATCCGGAGAGCATGTCCCCGGCTGGGACGAGCTGGTTGTTCCGGGCGATCACCTGGGCCAGTTCGCCGGAAGTGACCCTGTAGGTCTCCATGCGAACAGGATCGACGGTGACCTCCAGGAATTCCTCGCGCGCGCCCGAGATGTCCGCCTGCAGAACGCCGGGCAGGCTTTCCAGACGATCCCTGAGGGCGTTCGTGATCCTGACGAACTCCCGCTCCGGGGCCGCCCCGGACAGGACGATGCCGATCACCGGCTGGTCGGTGAAGTTCGCCTCCTGGACAATCGCCTCTTCCGCATCCGGCGGGAAGCGCCCGCGCGCCAGGTCCACCTTGGCGCGCACCTACTCCAGAGCCCGGTCCTTGTCGAAGTCGGGTTCGAACTCGAGGGTCACGAAGGCCGAGCCCTGCCTGGCGATGGCGTTCATCTGCCTGACGCCCTCGATAGACTGGAGGTTTGTCTCCAGAGGTCTGACCAGAAGCCTTTCGGAGTCCTCCGGGCTGACGCCGGGGTAGGGGACGATGATCGCCACAAAGGGCAGATCGATGTTCGGGTTCGCCTCCCGCGGCATGGTGTTGTAGGCGATCAGTCCAAAAATGGACGCGATCAGGGTGACGCCGAGGACGACCTTCCTGCGCTTGATCGCGCCTTCGATCAGCGCTCCGATCATGACGCACCTCCGCCGCGGGCCGGAGTCGCGACGACCTTCTGTCCCTCGGCGACATAGGACTGGCCGACCGTGATGATCCGCACGGCGCCCTTCAGGCCCGCCACCCAGGCGCCTGCCGCCGTCTCCTCGATGAGGGTCAGGGGTGCGAAACGGACAACGTTTCCGTCATCGACATAGCGCACACCCTGCCGGCCCGCGGAGTCGAGGACCAGGCTGGAGACCTGGATCAGGTGTGCGGGACCCTCTCCCGCGCTGACCCGGACATCGGCGCTGAGCCCTGACCGCGCGATCAGGCGCGGGTTCGCCGCTGAGATCTCCACCCGGTAGGTCCGGGTCTGCGGGTCTGCGTCCCGCGCAATGTAGCGGACCGTTCCGGTGAGGGTCTCCCCGGTGACCAGGGTGGCCACCGCCTCGGCGCCGACCTTGAACTTCCCGGCCTCGGTCTCCGGCAGGTCCGCCACCACCAACAGGGGGTTCAGCTCGATCAGGGTCCCGCAGGGCTGGCCCGGAGCCAGGTAGCTGCCCACTTCGGCGTCCCTGCGATCGAAGACGCCATCAAAGGGCGCCCGGATATTGGTCTGCTCGAGGGCGATCTCCGCCTGTCGAAGAGCCGCCCTCGCACTGTCGAGGTTCGCCTGGTCCTGAAGCACCTGGGTCGGCGACCGGTAGCCCCTTGCGGCAAGTTCCTCGGTCGCCTGGCGTGTGAGTTCACGAGAGCGGACCGCGGCGCGCGCCTGCGCCAGACTGGCCTCCCGGGCATCCACATTCAGGCGACAGAGAACCGTTCCGCGCTTCACAAACGCGCCTTCCATCGCCGGGGTCGCCGCAACGATCCCGGCTGTCTCGGACCGGACGCTGACTGTCCTGGCGGCCTCTGTCCGGCCACGGACCCGGACGCTGTAGGGATGAATGCCTTCAGGCGTCAAGGACACCTGGACCTGGGGCTGGTCACCGGTCTCGGGCGTGGCCGCCTTTGTCTCCTCGGCGGCGGTCTCCCGACCCATCCTGGCGTTGTGCAAAAGGGTCCCGGCCGTGAACACCAGAACCACCAGCACGACGATGCCGATCGCGAACTTATGGGCGGACGTCAGACGCATTCTCATCCCCGAAGCGTGAAGCCGTGCGGGGGTCGCCCGTGTTCGGGTCGACGGGTCCGCTTTGCGGCGCCTGTTGGCGCTGCCTGCTAATGATGGCAGACAACCAGCCAGACAAATGAATTCGCGGATAGGATTGCTGCAGTGCGGAAGATCCTTCCCGGACGTGTCTTTCAGGCAGCCCTGCTGGGTTCGGCCGGGCCCTCAGAAGCGGAGAATCGACATGCGCTACCTGCACACCATGGTCCGGGTCCGGGACCTGGAGGCTTCCCTCCGGTTCTACTGTGACCTTCTGGGACTCGAGGAGGTCTCCCGTAGCGAAAGCCCCCAGGGACGTTTCACCCTGGTCTTTCTCTGTGCGCCCGGGGACCGCGAGCTTGCCCGCGAGCGTCGGGCGCCGATGGTCGAGCTGACCTACAACTGGGACCCGGAAGATTATCAGGGAGGCCGCAATTTCGGCCATCTGGCTTACGCCGTCGATGACATCTACGCCGTCTGCGAGCGACTGCAGGCGGGGGGCGTCACGATCAGCCGCCCGCCCCGGGACGGCCGGATGGCCTTCGTCCGGTCACCGGACGGCATTTCCGTGGAACTGCTTCAGGCCGGAGCCGCCCTGGCGCCTTCCGAGCCCTGGGCCTCTCTGCCCAACGTCGGGGCGTGGTGAACTCACGCTATCGGTCTAGGTCATGGCGACCGCCCCAGGGGTCTGTCGCCGTCAGGCCATCAGGGCCAGGTTCGAGCCAGCCGGGACCGGCGGGAACCTTCCCGAACCCGCCGGGGATGTCGAGCACATAGGTCGGCTGGCAAAGACCTGAATAGCGCCCCCGCAGACCGCGGACCAGGGCCTGTCCCTCCTCGATCGACACCTGGAATCGGGAGGTCCCCGGAGCAGGGTCCGGATGGTGCAGGTAGTAGGGTCGCACACCCCGTTCGACCAGCGCGCGCATCAGTTCGCCCAGAACCTCGATTCGATCGTTGACGCCCTTCAGGAGCACGGTCTGGCTCAGAAGCTGGGCTCCGGCGCGGCCCAATCTGGCGAGGGCGGCGTCCGCCTCGGGCGTCAACTCGCGCGGGTGATTCACATGCACGCCGACCGCCAGGGTCAGGCGCGATCCGGACAGGGCCCGGACGAGCGCCGCACTCACCCGGGCGGGATCCGCCACCGGCAGGCGGGTGTGGACCCGCAGGATCCGGAGGTGAGGGATGTCCGCAAGCCGCGTGACCAGGTCCTTCAGCCGCCGGGGCGACAGGATCAGCGGATCGCCGCCGGTCAGGATCACTTCCCACACCTCGGGGCGCCCGGCGATGTAGGCGAGGGCGGCGTCAAGCTCATCGGGGGTCAGGCCGCCGGCGCCTCCGGGCCCGACCGCCTCCCGGCGGAAGCAGAACCGGCAGTAGACGGCGCAGGCGTGGGTGGCCGTCAGCAGAAGGCGATCCGGGTAGCGGTGCACGATCCCCTTCACCGGCGAGCGGACGGCGTCGCCGATCGGATCGGGATCCTCCCCCGCCGACAGTGTCAGCTCGGCCGGATCTGGCAGGTACTGCAGGCCAATGGGGTCGACGGGATCGGCCGGGTCGATCAGGGCGGCCACCGCGGGCGTCACTGCAATGGCGTAGCGGCGCGACACGGGCTCCAGGGCGGCGACGGCCGCCTCGTCCACCAGTCCGGCGGCGGCCAGGTCGGCCGGGGTGCGGAGGGTCCGGTTCATTGCGCCTTCGTCACAGGGGTCCAGAGGACATCTTCGATCGTCCGGGCGCCGGTGGCCAGCATGACCAGCCGGTCGAAGCCCAGGGCGGCGCCGGAGGCCTGTGGCATGAGCGCCAGGGCCGCCAGGAAGTCCTCGTCCAGGGGATAGCGCTCGCCGTAGATCCGCGCCTTCTCGTCCATTTCGGCCTCGAGCCGGCGCCTCTGTTCGGCGGGATCGGTCAGTTCGCCGAAGGCGTTGGCCAGCTCCACCCCGCAGGCATAGAGCTCGAAACGCTCCGAAACCCGGGGATCATGGGCGCACCGGCGGGCCAGGGCCGCCTCCGGGGCGGGGTACTCGCAAAGCAGGGTGGGCCGGACATCCCCGAGGGTCGGCTCGATGCGCTCCACCAGCACTCGGCTGAAGACGTCGCTCCAGGTGTCGTCCGGGGCCACGCGGATGCCGGCCTTCCTCGTAGCCTCCGACAGCGCGGGCCCGTCCCCGGCTCCGTCCGGATACAGGGTGGCGAGGAGGTCGATGCCGGCCCGGTCCTGGAAGGCCTGGGCCAGGGTCAGCCGCTGCGGCTCGGCGAAGGGATCGCATGTCCGGTCCCGCCAGGTCAGGGACGTCGTCCCCGCCGCCTCGGCCGCCAGGGCCAGAAGAGCGGCGCAGTCGTCCATCAGGACCTTCCAGTCTTCTCCAGCCCGATACCACTCCAGCATGGTGAACTCGGGATGGTGAAGGGGGCCGCGTTCCCGGTTCCGGAAGACCCGGGCGAAGTCGAAGATCCTCGTCTCGCCCGAGGCCAGCAGCTTCTTGCAGGCGAATTCCGGCGAGGTATGCAAATAGAGAGGCGAAGCGCCGCCCTGAAGGCTCAGGGCCTCGGTGGCGAAGGCGTGCAGGTGGGCCTCATTGCCTGGCGAGACCTGCAGGGCGGCGGCCTCCACCTCGGTGAAGCCGCGAGCTTCGAACCAGTCGCGGATGGCCCGCTTGATCCGCCCGCGGGCCTCCAGCCGGGGGCGACGGTCTGCGCGGCGGTCCGGGCTCCACCAGGGGGAGAGGGACGGAGGGGCAGGGCTCACGCGGGGCTCCGGAAGGGTGGCTGCGGCTGCTCGCCGCTCAACGGTGACTGGCGAAGCGGGCGGCGATGGGTTAGGTCCGCGCCATCGCCGCGCTTCGGCCGGCTCCTATAGGCTCGAGGAACAATCACGTGAAGGTCGCCGCAAGTTCGCTTCGCAAGGGCGCCGTCGTCGACATGGACGGCAAACTCTATGTCGTCCTGACCGCCGAGAACATCCATCCCGGCAAGGGCACGCCCGTCACCCAGCTCAACATGCGCCGCATTTCCGATGGCGTGAAGGTGTCCGAGCGCTGGCGCACGACCGAGCAGGTCGAGCGCGCCTTCGTGGACGACCGCCCCTACACCTTCCTCTACCAGGACGGCGAGGGCTTCCACTTCATGAACCCCGAGAGCTACGAGCAGGTCGTCGCCGGTGAGGACGTGGTCGGCGATTCCGCCCAGTGGCTGCAGGACGGCATGACCGTGACCCTCTCCACCCACGAGGGCGTGCCCATCGCCCTGGAACTGCCGCGCACGGTGACCTTCGAGATCACCGAGACCGAGCCGGCGGTGAAGAACCAGACCGCATCCTCGTCCTACAAGCCCGCCATCCTGTCGAACGGTGCGCGGATCATGGTGCCGCCCTACATCGCCGCGGGCACCCGGGTGGTGATCCTGACCGAGGACGGCTCCTACCAGGAACGCGCCAAGGACTGAGGCGCGCGCGCCGGGCCCCGCCGACATGGAAGGTTTCGACGTCGTCGTGATCGGGGCTGGCGCGGCGGGCATGATGTGCGCCGCCGAGGTCGCCTTGCGCGGGCGTCGGGTGCTCGTGCTGGACCACGCCCGGGCGCCGGGGGAAAAGATCCGCATCTCCGGCGGCGGCCGGTGCAACTTCACCAACCTCGGGGTCCATCCCTCCCGCTTCCTGTCGGACAATCCCCGCTTCTGCATCTCGGCCCTCAGCCGCTACACGCCGGCGGACTTCATCGCCCTGCTCGATCGCGCCGGGATTGCCTGGCGTGAGCGCACCCTGGGCCAGCTCTTCCTCGAGGGCTCGGCGCGGCAGGTGGTCGACCTGCTGGTCCGCCGCATGACGGAAGCCGGCGCGGAACTCCGCCTTTCCACGCCCGTGCGCGATCTCGTCCGTCTTGAGGCCGGCTTTCGTCTCACCCTGGACTCCGGGGAGATCACCGCCGCCCGGGTGGTGCTGGCCACCGGGGGCAAGTCGATCCCGAAGATGGGCGCCACCGGCTACGCCCTCGACGTCGCCCGGGGATTCGGCCTCGCCCTGGTCGAGCCCCGGGCGGGCCTCGTGCCCTTCACTCTCGCGCCTGACATGCTGGAGCGCCTCTCGCCCCTGGCCGGCGTGTCGACCCCGGCGCGGGTGATGGCCGGGGGAACCGCCTTCGACGAGTCCCTCCTTTTCACCCACCGCGGCCTCTCGGGACCCGCCGTCCTCCAGGCCTCGTCCTACTGGCGGGAAGGTGAAGCGGTGGAGGTCGACCTCGCGCCCGGTGTCGACCTTCTGGCTCGGCTCAAGGTCGAGCGCGGCAGGGCCGGTCGCCAGTCGCCGGGCGCCTTCCTGTCGGACCTCCTGCCGGCCCGCCTCGCCCGCACCCTGGCCGAGGGCGCCGGTTCGCCGCCCCGGCTGGGGGACTGCAACGATGCCGCCCTGTCCCGCCTTGCGGCTTCGGTGAACGCCTGGACCTTCCGCCCCGCCGGCACCGAGGGCTACAGGACCGCCGAGGTCATGCTGGGCGGGGTCGACACCCGCGAGCTGGATAGCCGCACCTTCGAGGCCCGCGCCGTGCCCGGCCTGCACATCATCGGCGAGGCGGTGGACGTCACCGGCTGGCTCGGCGGCTACAACTTCCAGTGGGCCTGGGCCAGCGGCTGGGCGGCGGGGCAGGCGGTCTAGAGGCGGTTGCGTCCGGAATTGGCGCAGGAGGGGTCTACCCAGGGCCCCTGTGACGCGCCGTCGCGCCGGGAGTTCGCCTTGAGCCGAGACAACCTTGCCATCGCCCTCGTCCTGGGGGTCCCGCTGCTGGTCGGTCTGGCCATCGGGGTCGTGGCCGGCGCCAACCTTCCCTACCGGATCGCCCAGCATGCGCCGCGGCCGCTTCCCGCCCTGTGGGAAAGAATGGGTGAGACCCCCGGGACAACGGGCCCCGAATGGGCGGTCTCGCGCAACACCCAGCAGAAGGTCTATCCGCCTCCCACCGAGGAGCTGACCCGGGTCCTCGCCTACGAGTTCTTCGTGCACTTTGAGCAGGAAGGGATGTCGGGGCTAACGGCTCGCCTTCAGAATTGCTTCAATGTGTACGAGGCCGTCCCGTCCGTGCGAAGCCGCGCCCTCCTGATGCGCTGCACCGTGATGGACCACGCCGTGACCCGCTTCGATGCGCTCTTCAGGGCGAACTTCGCATCCCCAGGAGCGGCGGTCCCGCCCTCCTTCTATCCCTTCCTGGCGGAGGAGACTGTTCGCGCACGCCGGGCCTACACGGCCCAGGTCCTTTTCGGTGGCGACCGAAAGGCCCAGGCCGTGGCCATGGCGCCGGCGGTGGGCCTCATATTCTCGGAGTTGATGCGCTTCCGCGGGGAGAGGTCCAACGCCCTCGCCTCGCGTCCGTCCTCGTCGCTCCCACCCCTGAAGACAGGCCCGGCGACGCTCCCGGGCTGATCCGAACCCGGCGGGAGCGGCTCTCAATGGCTCCTCCAATGAGGAGCTGTCGGCAAGGCCGACTGAGGGGGTCAATGGCCTCTCGGCAGACCCCCTCCGGCCCGCTTCGCGGTCCACCTCCCCCTCAAGAGGTGGAGGAATTCCAATAACTTAATTGCTCCCCCAAGGCGAAGCCCGGCGAGGGGGCAGGGGAGGCCCCTAGCCCTCCGCCAGGGCCTCGTCGGAGACGAAGGGGTTGGTCTGGCGCTCGCGGCCGAAGGTGGACATGGGGCCGTGGCCGGGCACGAAGGCCACATCCTCGCCCAGGGGCCAGAGCTTCCCCGTAATGGCGGCGATCAGCTGCGGATAGCTGCCGCCCGGGAAGTCCGTGCGGCCGATGGAGCCCTGGAACAGGACGTCCCCGACCTGGGCGAAGCGGGCCTCGCGATGGAAGAAGACCACATGCCCGGGGGTATGGCCGGGGCAGTGGAAGACCTCGAACTCGGTCTCGCCCAGGGTCACCCGGTCGCCGTCGTCCAGCCAGCGGTCCGGCTCGAAGGACCGGGCGTCGGGCATGCCGTAGCGGGCGCCGGACTCCGGGATGCCGGCGATCAGGGGGGCGTCATCCCGGTGCGGCCCCTCGATGATCGCCCCGGTCAGGGCCTTGAGCTCCGCCGTGGCCCCGGCGTGGTCCAGGTGGCCGTGGGTGATCCAGATCTTCTCCAGCGTCAGGCCATGTTGGGCGAGGCCTCCCATCAGGCGCTGGACCTCGCCGCCAGGATCGATCACCGCCGCCTTCAGGGTCTTGGCGCACCAGACGATGGTGCAGTTCTGCTGAAGCGGGGTGACGGGCGCGATGACGGCGCGGATGGGCGGCTGGCTCATGTCCCTATCTTCGACGCGGGGCGACGATTTGCAAGGGCGGGCGCCGGGTGCAGCCCTTGGCCCCCTTCGCAGCTGGGGCTAGACCGACGTCATGTTGCCCGTCGAAGAGGTCCTGACGTCCCTTCTCGAGGCCCTCGGGGCCCGGGGCGCCGCCGTCCTGGCCGCGCCCGCCATTCCGCGCGCGCAAGCCACCGCCGTCCGCTGGGGCGAGATGCTGGCGCCCACCCATCCGCAGGTCCAGATGATCGACCGCATCGCGGCCGAAGTCCGCGAGAAAACGTCGGGGCGCATCGATATCCAGTCGTTCCCGAACGGCCAGCTCGGTTCGGGCCGCGACATGATGGAAGCGGTTTCGGCAGGCGCTTTGCAGATCACGACCGACGGGGCCGGAGCGCTTGCGGCATTGCTGCCTGCCTTGTCGGTCATCGAAGCGCCCTATCTGTGGCGCGACGCCGCG
>NZ_JADCBG010000195.1 GCF_020253645.1 Phenylobacterium sp. | reverse complement strand
GGCGAGGGCGATCCCGGGAATGCGGTCCGGGGCCGTCGCAATGGCCTGGGCCTCCGCATATGGGCCGGCATAGCGCGGGTCGTTCTGCAGCCGGGGCAGGGAGCGTGCATTCTCAGCCTTCGCCCAGGTGAGGGCGCGCTCGCCCTCGATCTCCTCCATCCAGGTGAAGGGGTCATCCCCGGCTCGGGCTTCGGTCATCGCAAGGGTCCCCAGGAGGAGTGACGCCGCCAGGGCGGCCGGGCGCAGGACGTTCCGCATCATCGCGTCTCCGGATGGGGCGGTTCTCGACAGAGGCCCCTGCCGCGCCGCCGCCTCTGTGCTAGCCTCCTACCGGGCCGGGCGGAAGTCCCGGGCGGGAGGAAACCGACATGTTCACGAGAAGCCTGATCCTTGCGGCGGCGGCGGGCGCAAGCCTGGCCGCGGCCCCGGCCCTGGCCGCGCCCGCCCGGCCGAACATCATCGTCATCATCGCCGATGACCTGGGCTATGGCGACACCGGCGCCTACGGCTCGCCGCAGGTGAAGACCCCCCACATCGACGCCCTGGCCCGGGACGGGGTTCGCTTCACCCAAGGCTATGTCGCCCATCCGGTCTGCGCGCCGTCCCGCGCCGCCCTCATGACCGGGCGCTACCAGACCCGCTTCGGCTATGAGTTCAATCCTGTCGGCCGGGACCGCACGGGCGGCGTCTCCCGGGACGAAGTCTTCCTGCCCCAGGTCCTGAAGGGCGCCGGGTACTCGACCGGCATGGTCGGCAAGTGGCATCTGGGCCAGCCTTCGGGCTACCACCCGCTCGACCGCGGCTTCGACAGCTTCTTCGGCGTCATGACCGGGGCGACCTCCTTCATGACCGACTTCAAGGTCGGCGACGAGGAGATCACGCCCCCCGGAGCCGGCGCCTCCTTCGGCATCGCCGAGGGGGTGCAGGCCCCGCCCGGGGCGACCGAGGCCGAGAAGATGGCCCTGCTGCGCCGGGCCGCGCCTGTCCTTCGGGGCCGCGAGGTCGTGCAGGAGACGGCCTACCTCACCGACGCCTTCACGCGCGAGGCCATCAACTTCATCGACGCCACGGCAGGACGCCCCTTCTTCCTCTACCTCGCCCATGCGGCGCCGCACACGCCCCTGCAGGCGCCGGCCCGCTACATCGCACGCAACAGCGACATCCCGGACAAGGGCCAGAGGGTCTACGCCGCGATGGTCACCGCCCTGGACGATGGGGTCGGACGGATCCGTGCGGAGCTCAAGGCGCGGGACCTGGAGAAGAACACCGTCATTATCTTCCTCTCCGACAACGGTTGCGCCGGCTATGTCGGGACCGCCTGCACCAATGGTCCGCTGAACGGCTTCAAGGGCCTGCACCTCGAGGGCGGCGTCCGGGTGCCCTACATCATTTCTGCGCCCGGGCGCTTCCGCCGCGGCGGGGTGGAGGACCAGGTGGTTTCCAGCCTCGACATCGCCCCCACCGCCGCCGCCCTCGCGGGGGCGGCCCTGCCTCGCGGGACGGATGGCGAGAACCTCGTCCCCTACCTGTCGGGCCCGAAGCCGAAGGGCTTCGAGCGCCGCCTCTTCTGGCGGACCGGCCCCAACTACGCGGTCCGGGACGGCGCCTGGAAGCTGTGGAGCGTCAACCGCGCCGAGCCGGGCGAGACCGAGAGCACGGCCGCCGGCATCACCCCCGACGGGGTGCAGGCCAAGGCCTCCTCCCAGGGCGTCTACGACATGCTCTACAACCTCGCCGACGATCCGGGCGAGAGCCGGAACCTCGCGGACGCGCGGCCCGAAGTGGTCGCACGCTTGAAGGCCGTGATCGCCGAGTGGGACAAGGACAACGTCCCCGCCCAGTGGACCAGCATGCGCCAGGCGGTCCGCCGCCATGAAGGCCAGATGCTGAAGATCTATCCCTGACCACCGCCGCCGGAGCCCAGGCCCCATGTCCGAATCCTTCTCCCGTCACCTGGTCGATCCCGAGCTCCTGCCCATGCTCGACGCCTTCCCGACGGTGGCCCTGACAGAGGCCATGCTGGCGGGCATGCGGGGCCGCGCCTCCTGGTTTCCCGCCGACCCCAAGGACGCCGAGCGGGCCGACCAGGTCCGCCGCCTCATCCCCGGCCGCGCGGGCGATCCCGACGTCGAGGTCCTCGTCTACCGCCCGCGGGGCGTCGAGGGGGCCCTTCCCTGCATCCTCCACATCCACGGCGGCGGCTATGTCTCGGGGCGGGCCGATGGCAACGAGGCCATGCACCGGCCCATGGCGGCCGACCTCGGCTGCGTCATCGTCACGGTGGAGTACCGGCTGGCGCCCGAGACCCGCTTCCCTGGCGCGGTGGAGGACTGCTACGCCGCCCTCGCCTGGACCTTCGCCAACGCCGCGGAACTGGGGGTCGACCCGGCCCGGATCGGGGTCATGGGCGAGAGCGCCGGCGGCGGCCTCGCCGCAAGCCTCGCCCTGCTGGCCCGGGACCGGGGCGAGTACGCCCTCGCCTTCCAGCACCTCATCTACCCGATGATCGACGACCGCACCTGCACCCGTCCCGATCCCCACCCCACGGTGGGCGAGTTCATCTGGACGCCGCATAACAACCGCTTCGGCTGGGCGGCCCTGCTCGGGCATGAACCGGGGATCGAGGGCGTCTCGCCCTACGCCGCCGCCGCCCGGGCCGAGAGCCTGGCGGGCCTGCCGCCGACCTTCATCGCCACAGGCGCCCTCGACCTCTTCCTGGAGGAGAACCTGGAATACGCCCGCCGGCTGACCCGCGAGGGGATCCCCACGGAGGTCCATGTCTATCCGGGGGCCTTCCATGCCTTTCAGGTCATGCGCGGGACGCGGGTCGCCCAGGCCGCGGAGCGCGACAGCCGCGCCGCCCTCGCCAGGTTCCTGAACGGCTAGGTCAGGCCGGGTTGCGGGCGCTGACCATCCAGGTCGCCGAGGGCATGTAGACGGCGTCCCCGCGGAGCCAGGGCCGGACCGCCTCGCGCACCCGCTCGCGCAGGACGGGGGCGAGGTCCGGTCGCTCGCGCAGGATGGCGCCCAGGGGCCCGACCCGGAAACTCATCTCCACCGTCGCGTCGAGGTCGAGGCCGCCAATCGCCTCGTCGTGCGGCGTGATCTCGATCCCGGTGAAGCCCGCCCCGGTCAGGATTCCGCGCACCCGTTCCGGATCGGCGAAGGCGAAGGGGCCCGGCGCGCCGGGTTCCGGCGGCGGGGCCGGCGGCGCCAGGTCGGCGGCCGTCTCGGCGGGCCGGCGCATCCAGAGGTTTTCGGCCAGCGGGCGCCAGCAGACGAAGCCCAGGCGGCCGCCCGGCCTCAGCGCCCGTCGAAGGTTGGCGAAGGCGGCCGGCGGGTCCGCGAAGAACATGACGCCGAACCGCGAGAAGACGGCGTCCCGTCCCCCGGGAAGGGCGGCGACCTGCGCGTCGGCCTGGCGGAACTCGAGCCCGGAAGCCCCGGCCTCGGCCGCCCTGCGCCGGGCGACCTCCAGCATGGGTCCGGAGATGTCCAGCCCCAGCACCTCGCCCTCGGGGCCGACGCGCCGGGCAAGCTCCAGGCTGGTGTCGCCGCAGCCGCAGCCAATGTCGAGCACGGTTTCCACGGGCGACGGCGCCAGCCTGTCCATCGCCGCCAGGCCGAGGGGGCGGATCTGCCGGTCGATCCGGTCCTGCAGGGCCGCCCAGGTCCGTCCCGCCACGTCGTTCCAGTAGGCCTCCTGGGCCTCGTTGGCGGTCGCCATCGTCATCCTCCCGCTTGCAGTCGGCTTGTTCGCGCCGCCGCCGGACCCTAGTCTGCGGGCGTCGGGGAAAATGCGCCAGATGTTGCGGCGGCTCGCTGTCCTTTCCGTTCTCCTGTCCCTGGCGGCGGGCTCCGTCCGCGCCGCCGATGCGCCGCCGGGCCTGGAGCGCGCCCTCGACGCCATCCTCGCCAGGGGCGCCCCGGGGGTCTCGCTCCTCGTCTACCGGGAAGGGACCCTTCTCTATCGGCTGGACCGCGGCGACCTGGCGCCGGATGCGCGCCTGCCCGTGGCTTCGGCGTCGAAGTGGATGGCGGCGGCCCTGGTCATGACGGTCGTGGAGGAGGGGCGCCTGTCGCTTGACGAGCCCATCGGCCGAAGGCTGCCCGAGTTCCGGGGTCCCTCCGGCGAGATCACCCTGCGCCAGCTCCTCTCCTACACCGCGGGCCAGGGCGGCCTCCTCGGGATGTCGGACCTGCTGCAGGATTCCCGGCTGACCCTCTCGGAGTCGGCGGCCCGCATCGCCCGCAGGTCCCCGGTCGATCCGCCCGGTGCTGTTTTCCGGTACGGCGGGCCGTCCCTTCAGGTGGCCGGGGCCCTCGTCGAACAGGCGACGGGTCGCCGCTGGGCGGACCTCTTCGCCGAGAGGATCTCCATTCCGCTGGGCCTGACATCAACGACCTGGGGACATCCCCTGCGGCCTCGCCTCGACCCCGAGGAGGTGACCAACCCCAACCTGCAGGGCGGGGTCTACACCACCGCCGAGGACTATGGCCGTTTCCTCGGCATGCTCGCCGCCGGCGGGACGCTGGAGGGACGCCGCGTGCTCTCGCCGGAGGCGGTCGCGGAGCTGGAGCGCGTGCAGACCGCGGGCAAGCCCATGGCCTATCGCCCGCCGGGCATGGGTGACGTCGACGCCTATGGCCTTGGGACCTGGTGCGAGGCCCAGGACCCGGAGGGAGCCTGCCTCCTGTCCTCCAGCCCGGGCGCCTTCGGCGCCTATCCCTGGATCGACCGGCGGACCGGTCTCTACGGCCTGTTCTTCATGCGGCATCACCTGCCCCTGGTCGTCGATCAGATCCGCAGGGCGCGGACCCTCGTCCTGTCGGCCGCCCCCTGACCCGGCCTCAGGCCGACAGGGCGTAGTCCTCCAGGACGGGCGCCTTCATCTCGGCCTCGAAGGTCTCGTAGGACCAGGGATAGGTGGCCACATTGCCGTGCGGGTCGAAGTACCAGCTGCGGCAGCCCGAGGCCCAGATGGACCCGGCGAGCCGGTCCTTCAGCGCCTGGGTCCAGGCGGCGGTGGGTTCGGGCCGGGGCGTGATTTCCCGGGCCGCGCCCGTGGCCAGGAGATCAACCAGCTGGAGCACGTAGCCCAGCTGCCGCTCGGCGGTCATCAGGAAGGAGAAGTTGCCGAGCGGGCTGTTGGGGCCGCCCAGCATGAACCAGTTGGGCAGGTCAGGGACGGTCACGCCGCGATAGGTGACGTTGCCCTTCGCCCAGGTTTCGGACAGCTCCCGCCCGCTGCGGCCGGCGATGCGCATGTCGCCGAAGGGGTGGTGGGCGTCGAAGCCCGTGGCCAGGACCAGCAGGTCCAGTTCGTGGAGTCGCCCGTCCTGCGTACGCACGCCCCCGGCCTCGATCCGGGCGATGCCCTCGGTGACCAGCTCGGCGTCGGGGCGCTGGATGGCCGGGTAGAAGAGGCTGGAGACGATCAGCCGCTTGCAGCCCATCCGGTAGTCCGGCGTCAGCCGGGCCCGAAGCTCCGGGTCCGCCACCGTGGCCAGGTTGTCCCGGCAGGCCTGGGCCATGCGCTCGTAGACCTCCGGCGCCTCGCCCGCCACGGCCGCGCAGAAGGCCCCGTTGAAGGCCTGGGCGAGGTGGTCGTACTGGCCCGCCAGCAGGGACGGATCAGCCCGGTAGGCGGCCCGCTTCTCCTCGGGGATGGGCAGGTTGGGCTCGGGCAGGATCCACTGCGCCGTGCGCTGGAAGAGGCTGACCTTCTGCGCCCGGTCGACGATGGCTGGAACGACCTGGATCGCCGTCGAGCCCGTCCCGATCACGCCGATGCGCTTCCCCTCCAGCGGGACCGAATGGTCCCAGCGCGCCGTGTGGAAGGCGGTCCCGGCGAAGTCCTCAAGGCCCTCGATGTCGGGCAGGGCGGGGTGGTGCAGGATCCCCACCGCCGTGATCACGGCGTCAAAGCGCCCCTGCGGTCCCTGGGTGGTGGTGATCTCCCAGGCGCCGTCCCGCCAGGCGGCGGACTGGACCTCGGAATTGTAACGGATGACCGGCTCCACCCCGAAGTCCGCCGCCACCCTGCGCATGTAGGCCTGGATCTCGGGTCCGGGTGAATACTTGGAGCTCCAGTCGGGGTTGGGAGCGAAGGAAAAGCGGTAGAGGTGCGACGGCACGTCGCAGGTGATGCCCGGATAGGTGTTGTCCCTCCAGGTGCCGCCCGGTTCGGACGCCTTCTCGAACACGATGATCTCGGGGTCGCCGCGCTCGCGGAGCCGGATCACGGTGGCGATTCCGCCCGCCCCCGCCCCGATCACCGCGATCCTCAGCCTGCGCATTACCCCGGACATGCTAGTCTCCCTGACTGGCGCCAGTGTCCTACAGGTCCGCCGCAGGGGAAAGGCCTCCGGGGATGAAGCGGCTCTTCCGCCCGTTCCTCGTAGAACGCCGGGAGCCTGAGTTCCGGCGGGGCCGGGGCCGGAGGTTCCGTTCGCTTTTTCGGTCAGGCTCCCCTTGCGTGATCCTGCCCTCCTTCCCACTTGGTGGGGGCGGCCCGGGCCCCTCTGGCGCTTCCAGTGTAGCGCGATGTCGGACCGCATCGGGTGCGCTCGATGCCGGGTCCGGGGCCTTCCCTTCCCCCCCCAAGCCAACCGGGTCCGGCGTCGGGCGCTCCCATCCATCAGAGGAGCGTCCCCGTGAGTTTGTCCGCAATCAGTCAGACCCCCCGACGGAGAGATGGGCCGGCGGAGTTCCAGGATGCCTGGACCCCCGGCGACCTTGTCCAGTTTGAGGCCCTTGTCAGCGCCTGCGCCCTCGTGGCTCAGTCCGACGGCTGGGTGACCCCGGAAGAGACGCGCAGGGTCATCGAGCGCATGCGCACCCTGCCGGCTCTCGACGTCTTCGGCGTCGAGGACGTGATCGAGGCTTTCGAGGCCCGGATCGCCGACTTCAATCGCGATCCCGAAATGGCCCAGGCCATCGCCGAGTCCTCCATACGCCGCCTCAGGGAGAAGCCCGCTGCGGCGAGGGCCGTGGCGGCGGCGGCCTGTTCGGTGGCTTCCGCGGATGGTGGATTTGACGCTGAGGAACGAGAGGCTATACTGAGGTTCTGCGCCATTCTGATCCTGTCGCCTCAGGATCTTGATCTGGTCGCACCTCGCAGGAGGCGATGATGAGGGTTCAATCTCTTGATGCCCTGGCCTGGATGTATGTCCAGCCGATGGCTGTGCAGCCCGTCTCCGGCGCAGAGACAGTGACGCCGATCAAGCCTGCTGAGTCGGCCTCCAAGTCGGACATGCGCACCGACTACGACCGCCGCCCCCGGGATCCGGAGCGTCAGGTCGACCTGAGGGTCTGATCAGACCGAGCGCCGTCTCTTCAGCGGCGACATGGCTCCTCGCACTGCGAGGCTCCCCTTTTTGCGCAACGATTTCCCGCATGCGGACGGCCCGCCTCGGGGGTTGAGGCGGACCGGGCGTGCGCTACGCCCTGACGGGGGATGTCAGGAGCCGTAGCTCACGCCAATTCCGGCGCCGGCCCCGTATGACCGCCTCGGAGAGAGGGTCGGCATGCCGCAGATGATCCCCAGGCCGGCCTTCCGGAGCCGTGCGGCGCCGGGGGCGTCTGCGCCGGAGAAGACTCGCGCGGAGGCTGAAGCGGCGCCATGATCCAAGTCAATTTCCGCCCCGTCCGGATGACGACCGCCCATGACCTCTCTCCGGAACCTCGCCCTTGGTCTCCTGGTCATGGCGACCGCCTGGCCGGCCCTCGCCGACGGCGCCTTGCCCGGACTTCTCTCCGCCGAGGACAGGTCGCGGCTTGAGCGCCTGGGCATCCTGAGGGGGACCGCCCTGTCCGAGTCCCGCGCCAGGGGCGCCCCTGCCGACCTCGCCGCACTTGACCAGGCCCTTTCGGGCGCTCTCCTGCCCGTCCGGAACGTGGACCTGACGGGGGCTTGGCGCTGCCGGACTCTCAAGCTTGGCCGCTCGGCGGGGCTGGTGGTCTACGGCTGGTTCCGCTGCCGCATCGTCGATGACGGCGCGGGCTGGAGGCTGGACAAGCTGACAGGATCCCAGAGGGTCAGCGGCAGGTTCTATGACGATGGCGAGACGCGGATGATCTTCGCTGGCGCCCTGTCCCTGGGGGACGAGCCCCGGCGGGCCTATGGCCAGCCAGGAGCGAGGAGCCTGATCGCCCTGGCCGTGCGACCGGGGCCTGACCGCCTGAGGCTGGAGTTCCCGGAGCCGCCCTTCGACTCCGCCTTCGACGTGATGGAACTGGAGCGGGCGGCGCCCGCCCGCAGGTGACAGGAGACCGACCTTGCCCGAGCTCGTCCACTTTTCCGCCGACGCTGATCCCGACCAGGTCCACCAGCAGCTTCTCGCCGACGGGGCGGTGATCCTCGACGCCGTGCTGAGCCGCGCCGAGGCGGAGGCCGTCCGCGCCGAGCTCGATCCCTGGGTCCAGGCCACCTCCCCCGGTCGCGACCGGTTCACCGGCTTTCGCACCACCCGCACAGGGGCCCTGGCTGCGCGCTCTCCCCTCTGCCGGGAGCTGATCCGGAACCCGGGGGTGCTGGCCCAGTGCGACAGGTTGCTCCTGCCGTCCTGCGAGCGGTATCAGCTTCATCTCGGCCAGGTGATCCGCATCATGCCCGGCGAGAAGGCCCAGAGCCTGCACAAGGACCGTTGGGCCTGGGGAACCCACCTGAAGGGGGTGGAGCCTCAGCTCAACACCATATGGGCCCTGACCGACTTCACCCGGGACAATGGCGCAACCCAGGTCGTTCCGGGGTCGACGACCTGGTCCGACGACCGGCGCGCAGACCCCTCGGAAGTCACCCAGGCCGTGATGGAGCAAGGCTCCGTCCTCGTCTACACGGGCAGCGTGGTCCATGGCGGCGGGGCGAATGTTTCTGAGGGCGACCGTGTCGGGCTCAACATCACCTACGCCCTCGGGTGGCTGCGGCAGGAGGAGAACCAGTACCTGGCCTGTCCGCCCGAGATCGCCCGGACCTTTGATCCGGAGCTCCAGGATCTCCTGGGCTATGCGATGGGGTCCTATGCGCTGGGCTATTTCTCGCCGCCCTCCGCCCCGGGCCTGGACCCGGAGGTCGTTCCGCCCGCCTACGCCCTGGGGCGCCGCGGCGGCGGCTCCACCCTCGGCTCGGCGGCCGACCTCGCCGCCCTGAACGGGGATGTCACGGGCCGGTAGGCCTGCGCCGCAGCGCAAGGACGAGGAAGACTCCGCCCAGCGCCACCCCCGCAAGGCTGCCGAAATGCTCCGGGGGGTGGTGACCGGACGCGGGTGGAGACAGAACCCAGCCGTGCAGGGCCATGAGCCCCCGCTCCACCATGAGCAGGACAAGAAAGAGGGGCGTCAGGCTCCGATAGCGCAGGGCGACGGCCAGGATGGCGAGACCGAAGGCGACCTGGGTCGCTCCCTGCCAGCGGAAGACGGAGATGACGAGATCCCGCCTGTCTCCCATGTCCAGTCCTGCGATCACCCCGGCGCCGCCATCGGGAAGGAAACTGTGGATCAGGCCGGGCCCGAGGGTCAGGATCGCGGCCAGAAGCAGGAACAGGGGCGCTGCCGGATGGCCCTGATACCCGGCGTTGGTCGACGGCGGCAGAATGGACATGGTGGGGCCTCGCTCGGGAATTCAGGGGCGGAGCCGCAGCTTCAGGCGGCTTCGCAAAAGGGTCCACAGGTTTGAGGATCCCTGGGTGAGGGCGCCGGTCCGGTAGGCCTGGACGCCGATCCAGACCGCGCCGGCGGTGGTCGCCGCCATCAGGACAAGTCCTGTCGCCACCTCCCAGGCCGGAGCGCCGTCCGCGATCCGGAGAAGCATCAGGAAGGGCGTGAAGGGCGGGAACAGGGCGGCGATCCGGATGACCGGGGATTCCGGCGTCTGGATGGCGGAAATCACCAGGAAGAGGGGGATCAGCAGGAACAGGCTGAGGGGCGTGGCGAGGCTCTGCGCTTCCCTGGGGGTCTCGCAGAAGGCCGCGAGACCCGCGAAGATCGACCCGTAGAGCAGGAATCCGAAGGCCAGGAAGAGCGTCGCCCATCCCAGAAGGCCCTGGCTGAGGACCGCCCGGATCACATCCAGGACGATGCCGGGCGGCAGCTGGCCTGCCGCCAGGACGCCGGCGCCCGTCAGGGCCCCCAGGGCCGTCAGGAACAGGCAAAGGAGCCCCAGCACCTTCCCGAGCAGGAGCTCCGCCGGGTGGGCCGAGGTCACCAGCACCTCGATGACCCGGCTCGACTTCTCCTCGGCCACGCTGGTCAGGACCATTCCCGCCCCGGCGAGGATCAGCGAGACCAGCAGGTAGCTCACGCCAAGGGCCGCCAGGTGGGGAAGTCGGTCGGTCAGGGTGATCCGGCCGGTCCGGGATTCCGGCGAATAGGCGCTCATCTCCACTCCGGTGCGGGACAGGGCGTCGATCTCGCCCGCGTCCAGGCCGAGCGCGCGCATGCGGGTCTGGCGGGACCAGTCGGTCAGGGCGCGCTCGAGTTCGCCGGAAAGGTCGATCAGCCGGGCCCGTGGCGTCCAGAGCCGGGCGTCGAGGGACTCCGCCGTCCCGGAAAGCACCAGGACGGCGGGCGGGGACGCATCGGGAAGGGCTCCGCGGTAGAAGTCCTGGATACGCCGACCCGCCTCTTCGGGGGTTCGGGCGCCGGCGACCCCGGCCGGCGTCTCCGTCAGGATGGCCGCCCGTTCCTGCGGCAGGTTGCGTGTCCGGCCTTCGCGGATCTGGGCTTCGATGTAGGCGCCCGGACCTGTGGATCCCAGGCCGGTGAGGTCCAGGACGGCCACCTCCGGGGCGGGGGCCTGGCGGGACAGGAGGGCCGGCAGGCTGAGGCTGGCCACGAGGACAAGGGGCAGGGTCACCAGGGTGACGAGAAAGCCCGGAGTCAGCAGGTAGGCGAGGTATTCCCGCCACAGGATGATCAGCAGGCGCCTCATGCTCCGGCGACCTCGGGAAGGTTATCCGGGCTCCCCGTGAGCAGCAGGAAGGCCTCGTGGAGTCCGGGTTCATGGAACTCGAAGCGGCGGACCGGAAGGCCGGCCAGGAAGGCGGCTGAGAGGGCCTGGTGCGCCTGCGCTCCGGGGGTCAGGCGGACTTCGAGGCGCCGCCCCCCGGCCAGGTCCGACACCACGACGTCGGCGACCCCCGGCAGGCTGGCGACGGCCCCGGGCGCGAGATCACCTTCCAGGATCAGCCGGCCGGGGGCGCGGCTCCGCGCCTCCTGAACCGTTCCATCGAAGACCTTCCGCCCCCCGGCCAGAAGGACCACGCGGTCGCACAGCCGCTCTGCGTGGGCCATGACATGGGTGGAGAAGACCACGGTCGCGCCTGCCTCCGCCCGCGCGCGGATCAGACGCTCCAGTCCGTTCTGGTGCATGGGATCAAGCCCCGAGAAGGGTTCATCGAGGATGATCAGTTCGGGGTCGTGGACCAGGGCGCACACCAGCGCCGCCTGCTGCGCCATGCCCTTGGAAAGGCGCCGGATCTGGGTGTTGACCGAACCGCCGAGCCCCAGCGCCTCCAGCTGGTCGCGCGCCTTTCGCCGGGCGAGGCGCGGCGCCACGCCCTTGAGGGCGCCGAGGAAGGCCGCCGCCTGCAGCGGGGTCATGCGCGGATGCAGCCCGCGCTCCTCGGGAAGGAAGCCGATTCGCTCCCGGACCCTCCGGCCGTCCGATGCGCCCAGCACGGAGATGCGCCCGGAGGAAGGGGCCACAAGTCCCAGGATCATCCTCAGGGTTGTCGTCTTTCCCGCGCCGTTCGGGCCCAGGAAGCCGAAGATTGATCCCCTTCCGACGGAAAAGCTCAGGCTGTCGACAACGGTCCGGTCGCCGAACCGCCGGGTCACCGAGTCCAGATCCAGCGCCGACGGCCCGGCCATGCCACTCTCCTCCGAGGACGGAGATCATGCGCCCTGGGCCCCGCGCTGTCGAGCCTGACGCATCCTTCGAATTCAGGGTATATCTCCGCCCATGTCCCGGCGACTTCGACCCACCCGCATCGAACATGTCCTCGACGGCGTCAGCCTGCGCGCCCGGCTGTCCGCAGCCGCGCTTGATGCGATCGGCGACGAAACCGAGCAGAGGCGTCGCGCCCTGGATATCCTGCGACAGGCGCTCTTCCGTGGACGGATGATCGCCAAGGAGCGCCTCGAGAACGGGGCGGGCGGTCTGGAGACCGCGCGTCTGCTCTCCGCGGTGACGGACGAGGTCGTCTGCGCCCTCTATGACTTCACCACCGTCCATGTCTTCCGGGCGAGGAATCCCACCGAGGGCGAGCGCCTGGCGCTGATGGCGGTGGGGGGCTACGGCCGCGGCGCGCTGGCGCCCTTCTCCGACCTCGATCTCTTGTTTCTGCGCCCGTACAAGCAGACGCCCCACGCCGAGAGCGTCATCGAGTTCATGCTCTATGCGCTGTGGGACCTGGGCTTCAAGGTCGGCCACGCCTCGCGCACGGTGGACGAGTGTCTGCGGCTCTCGCGTGAGGACTTCACCATCCGCACCTCCATCCTGGAGGCTCGTCACCTGACCGGCGACGAGGCCCTGGCCAAGGACCTGATCCGCCGCTTCCGCGAGGAAGTGATCCGCGGCACGGGCGCCCAGTTCGTGGCCGCCAAGCTGAAGGAGCGGGACGAGCGGCACCTGCGCGCCGGCGCCAGCCGCTACATGGTCGAGCCCAACATCAAGGAGGGCAAGGGCGGCCTGCGCGACCTCAACACCCTGTTCTGGATCGCCCGCTACCTGAACCCGGTGGCCAGCGCCGACCGGGCCAGCGGCGTCATCCAGCTGGACATGTTCGACCGCCGGGAGGTGGCCAGCTTCATCCGCGCCATCGATTTCCTGTGGGCGGTGCGCTGCCACATGCACTTCGCCACCGGCCGGCCCGAGGAGCGTCTGACCTTCGACCTCCAGCCCGCCATCGCCCGCCGGATGGGCTACGGCGACCGGGGCGACGCCCCGGCGGTGGAGCGCTTCATGCGGCGCTACTTCCTGATCGCCAAGGAAGTGGGCGCCCTGACCCGGGTCTTCACCGCCAAGCTGGAGGAGGAGAGGGTCAAGTCGCATCCAGGCGCCCTGTCCCGCCTCCTGCCGGGCCGCGGCCGCTCCCGCCGTCGCGAGGTGTCGCCGGGCTTCTACGCCGAGGGCGGGCGTCTGCACGTCGAGGGCCCCGCGGTGTTCGAGGCCGACCCCGTCAACCTGCTGCGTCTGTTCCTGCACGCCGACCGGGAAGGCCTGGACCTGCATCCGGACGCCTTCACCGCGGCTTCCCGCCACGCCGCGGAGATCGGGCCCCGGGTGCGCCGGGACCCGGCGGCGGCGGAGGTCCTGCTGGACATCCTCGCCCGCGGGCGCGACCCGCAGCGCACCCTGACCCTGATGAACGAGGCCGATGTCCTCGGCCGCTACCTGCCGGAGTGGGGACGCATCGTCGCCAAGATGCAGTTCAACATGTACCACTCCTACACGGTGGACGAGCACACCCTGCGGGCGGTGGGGATCATCGCCGGCATCGCCGGCGGCCGCTATGGCGAGGACCACCCCCTCGCCACCGCCATCATGCCCCTGATCAGCGACCGGGAGGCCCTGTTCCTGGCCATGCTCCTGCACGATACCGGCAAGGGCGGCGCCGGCGGGCAGGAGAAGGCCGGCGCCCGGGCCGCCCGCCAGGCCTGCGAGCGGCTGGGCCAGACGCGAAAGCGGATCGAACTCGTGGCCTGGCTGGTCGAACACCACCTCGTCATGAGCGACTACGCCCAGAAGCGCGATGTCTCCGATCCCCGGACGGTGGTCGATTTCGCCCGCATCGTCGAGACGCCGGAGCGCCTGCGGCTTCTCCTGGTGCTGACCGTGGCCGACATCCGCGCCGTCGGGCCGGGGGTCTGGAACGGCTGGAAGGGCCAGCTGCTTCGCGAGCTCTACCGCGCGACCGAGGCCCTCTTCCGGGGCGGCCGCGGATCCGACGACGCCGCCGCCATCCGCCGCTATCACGAGAACGCCGCCTACGACGCCCGCGTGCGCCTGGCCGAGTCCAGCCCCACCCTCACCGGATGGGCCCAGTCCATGGAGGACGCCTACTTCACCGCCTTCACCGACGACGAGGTCCGCGCCCACGGCGCCCTTGTCCGGCGCGCGGCGGACTCCGGCGCCGCCACGGCCTGCCGAATCCGCGCCGACATGAACGCCGCCGAGGTCTCGGTCTCGGCCACCGACCGGCCCCGCCTTTTCGCCGACCTGGCCGCCGCCCTCAACCTGGCCGGCGCCAACGTCATGGGCGCCCGGGTGCACACCTCCCGCCGGGGCGAGGCCCTCGACGTCTTCTTCGTGCAGGACGCCTCGGGGGCGGCTTTTGGCGCCGATAATCCCCGGGCCCTGGACCGGCTCTTGTCCCTCCTGGAGTCCGCGGGCCGGGGCGAGCCCCTCAAGCGCGATGGCCGCCCCCCGGCGGAGCTGGGCCGGGCCGCGGCCTTCGCCATCACCCCCACCGTCGTCCTCGACAACGACGCCTCCGAGGCGGCGACCGTCATCGAGGCCACCGGCCGCGACCGGCCGGGCCTCTTGTCCGCCCTGGCCGAGGTGATCGCCGACGCCGGCCTGTCCATCGTCTCGGCCCACATCGACGGCTACGGCGAAAGGGCGGTCGACGCCTTCTATGTCGTCGACGACCAGGGCCGAAAGCTTGAGGACCCCGGGCGGGTCGCCCGCCTGCGGTTGGACCTCCTCGCCGCCCTGGAGGCCGTCGACGCCCAGCCCAACTCCCGCAGCCGCGCGCACCTTCAGAAGGCCCGGGCCAGTATCGCCCGCTGATCCCCCCGCTTGACCAGCCGCGGCCGTGGGGCGCATTCAGGCGCGGTGAGCGCCGCATCCGTCCCGTCGCCCCCGCAGGGTGAGCCGCCGTCCGCCGGGCCGAAGGCCGGGGGCGGGCTGATCCGCGCCTCCATGGTCTATTCCGGCCTGACCCTCCTGAGCCGCTTCCTCGGCCTGGCCCGGGACCTTGTGATCACGGCGCGGATGGGCGCCAGCCAGACCATCGCGGCCGACGCCTTCTTCACCGCCCAGGCCTTCTCCAACCTGTTCCGGCGGGTCTTCGCCGAGGGCGCCTTTGCCGCCGCCTTCGTGCCAGCCTACTCCCGCAAGCTCTCGGCGGACGGCGCGCCCGAGGCCGACCGGCTGGCTTCCGACGCCCTGGCGGTCATGGCCGCGGCCACCGTGGTCCTGACCATCCTGGCCCAGCTGGCCATGCCCTGGATCATGCTGGTCTATTCGCCGGGCTATATCGACGACCCGGACAAGTTCCGGCTGGCCGTGATCCTGACCCAGATCACCATGCCCTACCTGCCCTGCATGGTGATCGCCGCCCTGCTCGCCGGCGTCCTCACCGCCAGGGGCCGCTTCATCATCTATGGCGTCTATCCCGTCGTCCTCAACATCGGCGTGCTGGCGGCGGTCCTGCCCCAGACCGACCCGGTGCAGGCGGCCTACGCCGCCTCCTGGGCGACCATCGTCTCCGGCATCGCCCAGGCGGGCCTGTGCGCCTGGGGGGTCCGGCGGGCCGGCGCCCGCATCCGGTTCGTCCTGCCGCAGCTCACCCCGGAGGTCCGCAGGCTGATCCGCCTGACCATCCCCGGCGCCGTGGCCTCCAGCGCCGTGCAGGTGAACATCTTCATCTCCACCATGCTCGCCTCTCACGTGGCGGGGCTGCGGGTCTGGATGAGCGTCGCCGACCGGTTTTACCAGCTGCCCCTGTCCCTGGTCGGCACCGCCATCGGCGTCGCCCTCCTGCCCCAGCTGTCCCGCGCCTTCGCTCAGGACGACCGGCCCGAAGGCCAGGCGGTCATGGACCAGGCCCTGGTCTTCGGCCTCGCCTTGTGCCTGCCCGCCGCCGCCGCCCTCGTCGCCATGCCGGTCTACCTGGTGGACGGCCTCTTCACCCGCGGACAGTTCCTGGCTGAGGACGCCCGGGCCGCCGGCCTGATCCTCCTTCAGTACGGCTGGGGCCTGCCGGCCTTCGTCCTGGTCAAGATCCTCCAGCCCGCCTTCTTCGCCCGCCAGGACACCCGGACCCCCATGATCTTCTCCCTGGTGTCCGTGGCGGTGAACATCGCCCTCGGGGTGGCCCTCTTCCACACTATCGGCTTCACCGGCCTCGCCGCCGCCACCAGTATCGCCACCTGGATCACTGTGGCCCAGATGGCCTTCACCCTGCACCGCCGGAAGGCCTACGCGCCCTCCGGCGCGGCCTGGGGCCGGATCGCGCGGATCGTCGCCGCCAGCCTTCTCCTGGGCCTGCTCCTGGCCCTGGCCTCCCACTACAGGCCAGTTCTGGAGTCCCCCCTGGCGGGCCTGTCCTTCCTCGGACTGGGCGCCAAGGAACTCACCGTCCTGGCCGTCTGCCTCGTGGGGGCCGCGGTCTATGTCGGCCTGCTGGTGGCGTTCGGCGGCCTGACCCGCGAGGATGTCCGCGCGGCCCTCCGCCGCCCGGCCGGCCAGACCGCGACCCCCGAGGCGGACTTGTCCTGAGGCCGGTTCGGCGCTATTCGCCCCCCATGTTCCGGAAGTCCGAACCCAACCTGCGATGGTGCCGCGGCTGAGCTCGCCGCCCCCTCGTACGCCTTCCTTCCGGAGCCCTGCGCCTCCATGACCGACACCCCTCCCCCCGCCTATGCCGGCCCGACCCGGGTCCTGTCCGGCGTCCAGCCCACCGGCGCCCTGCACCTGGGCAACTATCTTGGCGCCCTGGTGAAGTTCACCCGGCTGCAGCACGAGATGGAGACCTTCATCTTCGTCGCCGACCTGCACGCCATCACCCAGTGGCAGGATCCGAAGCGGCTGAAGGACCAGGTGCGGGAGATCGCCGCCGCCTACCTGGCCTCGGGCCTCGACCCCAAGGTCGCCACCATCTTCCCGCAGTCCGCCGTGCCGGCCCACGCCGAGCTGGCCTGGGTGTTCAACTGCGTCGCCCGCCTCGGCTGGCTCGACCGCATGACCCAGTTCAAGGACAAGGCGGGCAAGCACAAGGAGCGCGAGAGCGTCGGTCTCTACACCTACCCGGTGCTCCAGGCCGCCGACATCCTGCTCTACCGGGCCACCCACGTGCCGGTCGGCGAGGACCAGCGCCAGCACCTGGAGCTGACCCGCGACATCGCCGCCAAGTTCAACCACGACTTCGGCGTCCCCGGCTTCTTCCCCCTGCCCGAGGCGGTGGTGGAGGGGCCCGGCGCGCGGGTCATGTCCCTGCGCGACGGTTCGGCCAAGATGTCCAAGTCCGACCCCTCGGACTATTCGCGCATCAACCTCACCGACGACGCCGACGCCATCGCCCAGAAGATCCGCAAGGCGCGCACCGATCCCGATCCCCTGCCGGACACGCCGGAGGAACTTGCCGGCCGGCCCGAAGCCCAGAACCTGGTGGCCATTTACGCCGCCCTGGAGGGCCGGACCTCCGCCGATGTGCTGGCCGAGTTCGCGGGCCTGGGCTTCGGGGCCTTCAAGCCGCGCCTCGCGGACCTGGCGGTGGCGAAGCTGGGCCCGGTGGGCGAGGCCATGCGCGACTTTCTCGCAGATCCCTCAGAAATCGACCGCATCCTGGCCGCCGGCGCCGAGCGCGCCCGCGAGGTCGGCGCCCCCGTCCTGGCCGAGGTCAAGGCCGCGGTCGGCTACTGGGCGGGGTGAGGGCCTTGTCTCCGCGCCGGCGACGGGCCACGCTCGCGCCATGACCTCGAGATCGGCGCCTCCGCGCAAGTTCCTGGTGATCGCCGACGGCAGCGCCGAATTCGCCGCCGCCCTGCGCTTCGCCTGCCGCCGCGCCCGATCGACCGGGGGCAAGGTGGCCATACTGCGGGTCATCACCCCGGCGGTCTTCGAGCACTGGTCGGGCGTGCGCGAGGAAATCGAGCGCCAGGCCCGGGCCGAGGCGGCGCAGGAGATGGAGGCCTTCGAGCCCCTCGTCCTCACGGAGACCGGCAGTCAGCCCGAGCTGCTCTTCGTCCGCGCCGATGACACCCGGGACGCCCTCCGCCGGGTGATCAGCGCCGACCGTGACATCAAGATCCTGGTGCTCGCGGCGGCGACCGGCGGCCGCGGCCCCGGCCCCCTGGTCACTTCGATCGCCCGGGAGGGCGTTCGCTGGGGCGGCCGCAACCTTCCCGTCACCGTCGTGCCGGGCGACCTTTCCGAGGCCGAGATCGATGACCTCGCCTGAGTCTTCCGGGGACGCCCGCCCATGACCGAGACCGCACACGGCGCCGCCCTGATGGAGCGCATCCGGTCCCGCCGCGCCGTCGTCGGGGTGATCGGACTGGGCTATGTCGGCCTGCCGCTCGCCCTGGCCGCCGTGGAGGCCGGCTTCCCGGTCCTCGGTTTCGACATCAATCCCGCCCGGGTGGAGGCCATCCTGGCCGGCCGGCAGGTGATCAACTACCTGCCGCCCGAGGCCGTGCGCAGCGCCCTGGACACCGGACGCCTCGACGCCACCACCGACTTCGCCCGCCTTGCCGAGGCCGACGCCGTCATCCTGTGCGTCCCGACGCCCGTGACCCGCAACCGCGACCCGGACCTGTCCTATGTGCGGGCCAGCGCCGCCTCCGCCGCCGCCGTTCTCCGGCCCGGCCAGCTGGTCGTGCTGGAGTCCACCACCTGGCCCGGCACCACCGCCGAGGTGGTCCAGCCCCTGCTCGAGGCCGGCGGCCTGAAGGTGGGGCGGGAGGTCTTCCTCGCCTTCTCGCCCGAGCGCGAGGACCCGGGCAACGCCCACTATGGCACCCGCACCATTCCCAAGGTGGTCGGGGCGGACGACCCGGCCTCCCGCGATGTCGCCGTCGCCCTCTACGAGGCCATGATCACCCGGGTCGTCCCGGTCTCCAGCGCCGCCGCCGCCGAGGCCGCCAAGCTGACCGAGAACATCTTCCGCTCGGTGAACATCGCCCTCGTGAACGAGCTGAAGCTGGTCTACGACGCCATGGGCATCGACGTCTGGGAGGTGATCGACGCCGCCGCCACCAAGCCTTTCGGCTACATGCCCTTCTACCCCGGACCGGGCCTGGGCGGACACTGCATCCCGGTGGACCCCTTCTACCTGACCTGGCGGGCCCGGGAGTTCGGCATGGAGACCCGCTTCATCGAGCTGGCCGGCCAGATCAACACCGCCATGCCCGGCCTGGTGGTCGACCGGCTGGCCCGCGCCCTCAGCGACCATTCGGCCCGGGCCCTGAACGGCGCCCGAATCCTGCTGATCGGCGCCGCCTACAAGAAGAATGTCGACGACACCCGGGAGTCGCCCTCCCTGGTGCTGATCGAGGCCATCGAGGCCCGCGGCGCCACCTGCGACTTCCACGACCCTCTGATCGCGCAGATCCCGCCGACCCGGGAGCATCCGGGGCTGGCGGGCCGCCGCTCCGTCGATCTGACCGCAGAGGCCCTGGCCGCCTACGACGCCGTGCTCATCGCCACCGACCACGACGCCGTGGACTACGCCCTCCTCTCCCGCGCCGCCCGGCTGGTGGTCGACACCCGAAACGCCATGGCCCGGCGCGGCCTTCCCGGCGATCGGGTGGTCAAGGCCTGAGGCCCGCCCCGCGCGTCCGGCGCTGGACAGGGCCGCCCCTCGCCCCCTAGATGCGCGCCATGGCCGGCAAGACCCTCTACGACAAGATCTGGGATGCGCACCTCGTCTCCGAGCAGGAGGGCGAGTCCATCCTCTACATCGACCTGCACCTGATCCACGAGGTGACGACGCCTCAGGCCTTCGCGGGCCTGCGCGCCAACCGGCGCAAGGTCCGGCGGCCGGACCGCACCCTGGCCGTGGCCGACCACAACATCCCCACCGAGGGCCAGGGCCTGGGCGTGGCCGCCGTCGCCGACGAGGAGGCCCGCCTCCAGCTCGCCACCCTCGAGCGCAACGTCGCCGACCACGGGATCGAGTTCTTCCCCATGGGCGACATCCGCAACGGCATCGTCCACGTGGTCGGCCCTGAGCAGGGCCGCACCCAGCCGGGCATGACCATCGTCTGCGGCGATTCCCACACCTCCACCCATGGCGCCTTCGGGGCCCTGGCCCATGGCATCGGCACCTCCGAGGTGGAGCACGTCCTCGCCACCCAGACCCTGCGCCAGAAGAAGGCGAAGAACCTGCGGGTGGTGATCGAGGGAACCCCCGCCCCCGGCGTCGGCGCCAAGGACTTCGCCCTCGCCGTGATCGGCGAGATCGGCACGGCGGGCGGAACGGGCTACGTCATCGAGTATGCGGGCGACGCCGTCCGCGCGCTTTCGATGGAGGGCCGAATGACCCTCTGCAACCTGACCATCGAGGGCGGCGCCCGGGCCGGCCTGGTGGCGCCTGACGAGACCACCTTCGACTATCTCCGCGGTCGCCCCGCCGCGCCCAAGGGCGGCGCCTGGGACATCGCCCTGGCCAGCTGGAAGACCCTCTTCTCCGACCCGGACGCCGTCTTCGACCGGGAGGTCCGGATCGACGCCTCGGCCATCGCCCCCCTCGTCACCTGGGGCACCAGCCCCGAGGACGTGGTCCCTGTCACCGGCGCCGCCCCCTCGCCCGAGGCCTTCGCCAGCCCCGACAAGCGGGCCTCAGTCGCCCGCGCCCTGGAATACATGGGCCTGGAGGCCGGCCAGCCCATCGCTTCCGCCAAGGTCGACGTGGTCTTCATCGGCTCCTGCACCAACAGCCGGATCGAGGACCTGCGGGTCGCCGCCGACATCGTGCGCGGCCGCACGGTGGCGCCGGGCGTGCGGGCCATGGTGGTCCCGGGCTCGGGACTCGTGAAGGCCCAGGCCGAGGAAGAGGGCCTGGACGAGGTCTTCCGCGCCGCCGGCTTCGACTGGCGCGAGCCCGGCTGTTCCATGTGCCTGGGCATGAACCCCGACCGCCTGGCCCCGGGCGAGCGCTGCGCCTCCACCTCCAACCGCAATTTCGAGGGCCGGCAGGGCCGGGGCGGGCGCACCCACCTGATGAGCCCGGCCATGGCCGCCGCCGCCGCCCTCGCCGGCCACATCGCCGACGTCCGGGACTACCTGCGGTGATCCTCGGCCTCGACCATGTGGTCCTGCCCGTCGACGACGTGGAGGACGCCGCCGCCCGCTACGGCGTCTTCCTGGGCCTGGAGCCCGCCTGGGAGGGGCTCCTCGACGGGGCCGCCGCCAGCCTCTTCGTCCTGGCCAACACCGCCCTGTGCCTGCGCGCGCGCCGGGAGGATGACCCCGGCGAACTCCTGGTCCTGAAGGTCGCCGACCTGGACGCCGCCGTGCGCCTGGCTGGGCGCCGGGGCCTCCCCGCCCTGGGCGAGGAGACGACCTTCGGCGATCGGCGCATGGTCCGCCTCGACCCCGGGGCCGCCGGCGGAATCGCTCTGGCCCTGGTCGCCGGCGACGGTCCCGCCGCATCCCGGACGGCGGTCCCGGCGGCCGGCGCCGTCGGCGCCCTCGACCATGTGGTCATTAACGCCCGCTCGGGGGACCGGGCCCTGGCCCTCTGGGGCGCGCGCCTCGGCCTCGACCTGCGGCTTGACCGGTCCAATCCCGCCTGGGGCGCCCGCCAGATGTTCTTCGCCTGCGGCGGCCTCGTCATGGAGGTCGTCCTGCGGCTGGGCGAGGCCGAGACCGCGGAACGTCCCGACATCTTCAACGGCCTGGCCTGGGGCGCCGCCGACGCCGACGCCGTCCAGGGCCGGCTTTCCGGCCTCGGCTTCAATGTCTCCGAGGTCCGTGACGGCCGTAAGCCCGGGACCCGCATCTTCACCCTCCGCGAGGGCGTGCCCTTCACGCCCACCGTGGTGCTGCAGCAGAACGCCGGAACGGCCGGAGCCGAACCATGAAGCCCTTCACCCGCCTCGACGCCCGGGCCGCGCCCCTGCCCCTGGCCAATATCGACACCGACCAGATCATCCCCAAGCAGTTCCTCAAGACCGTGGAGCGCGAGGGCCTGTCCCGCGGACTCTTCTACGACCTGCGCTTCGACGACGCCGGCAAGCCGCGCCCGGACTTCGTGCTCAACCGGCCGGAATACGCCGGCGCCGGCGTCCTGGTGACCGGCGACAACTTCGGCTGCGGCTCCAGCCGCGAGCACGCTCCCTGGGCTCTGATGGACTTCGGCGTGACCTGCGTCATCGCCTCGTCCTTCGCCGACATCTTCTACAACAACTGCTTCCAGAACGGCCTCCTGCCGGTCGTGCTCAAGCCCGACGAGGTCCAGGACCTGCTGGGCGAGTGCCAGGGCGGCAACCACATGGTCAGCGTCGACCTCGCCGCCCAGACCGTCACCTCGCCCTCCGGCAAGGTCTTCACCTTCCAGATCGATCCCTCCCGCAAGGCCAAGATGCTGAACGGCCTGGACGCCATCGGCGAGACCCTGACCGCCGCCCCCGACATCGACGCCTGGGAGGCCCGCCGCGCCCTGACCCATCCCTGGCTTGAACGGGCATGACCCTGATCATCGCCGGCTCAGTGCGCGTGCCGCCCGAGAACCTCGAGCGGTTCCGACCGCTCATGAAGGCCATTTCCAGGATCCTCTCAGCTTAACTTCGGCGGTTTGGGGGTCGCCCTCCCCCGCCTGGTAGTTAACGACGCAACGGTCGCAGTCTTCCACAAGTCATTGTCACGGCAGGACTCTCGCTCTAAACCTAATCGGCCTCCAGCCAGCGGAGCGGCGCATGCAGAAGGCTGAAAGAACGAAGGCCCTTTACGCGGGATCGTTTGATCCGGTGACGCGTGGGCATCTCGATATTATTCGCAAGGCGATGGCTACCTTCGATACAGTGCATATCGCCATCGGAACGAACGTCAGAAAGCAACGGGCCTTCAGCATTGAAGAGTCTCTCGATCTCATCAAACAGTCTGTATTAGAGCTCTGGCCGGACGCTGATAATTTGTTCGGGGAGGTGCTTGAGGTAGGTGAGTATACGAATCAAAGCCTCATCAAGTATGCGCGGAAAATCGGTGCGACCCACATAGTTAGAGGTCTACGCGAGGCTACCAATTTCAATGAGGAGTTCAATCTTCACGGGTTGGCGGAACGCATTGATTCCACAATCCCGATGGTCCACTTCATTTGTGATGCGCAGTTCCTGCATGTGTCATCCAGCACGGCTAAGGAGCTGGATGCGATGGGCGAGGAAATTGGGTGGCTCGTGATGCCCTCGGTCGAGACGGCGTTTCGGGCCAGACGGCGCTCGACGTGACCAAGCGGGCCGACATCCACGCCGCGACTGTTTTGAACCCCAACGACACGAGGCGGAAGTGACCGTCTATAACGGAAGCTGCCACTGCAGCCGTGTGCGCTTCAGGGTCGAAGCAGAGATTGACCATGTGCGGGCTTGTGATTGTTCGATTTGCCGCCGTCGAGGCGCCCTAATCCACCGGGTTGAAGAGGACGCGTTGGAGCTTCTCACGCCAATCGACGAGCTTACCACCTACAGGTTTCATACTGGCCAAGCCACCGACTATTTCTGTTCAGATTGCGGTATCTTACCTTTCAGGCGGCCCCGAACAGCACCGAAACTCTGGGGCATAAACGTGCGTTGCCTTGCAGGGCTAGATCTAGACTCCATCCCCGTTCAAAAAGTCCACGGAAGTCGGTTGCCCTGAAGGTTTCCACTTTCAGTTCGAGACGCGCAGGCCAATAGGTCTTCGACCCAGCCGCAGCGGTCCTGTCGGCTTGACCAGAGGAGCCGGACAAAGCCCCTTTCACGGTGCTCTGTTCGCGCCGCAACGATCGCAGTCTCGCACATCCGATGACCCTCCGCCCGGAACAAGCGGAGGGTCAGTGTGCGGCTCAGGTGGGGCTGCAGATTGAAGACATTCTAGATATCGGCGTGGGTGGCGAAGAAGCACCGGGTCGACCATTGTGACTTTGAACTCGTCTGCTTTCGCTTCCGTCGCCGGACGGACCCAATTTCGGGGTTTCCGACCGGCGCCTGTTCGCCTACGAGAACGCCTCTCAGCGCCTGCTTTGACCGGTCCCGCCCGCGAGGGGGTGGACGTGCAATGGCGCTGTTCCGATCTGCAGAGGCTTGCCCATGACCGACCTCCTCCTCCTGCCGGGCGACGGCATCGGCCCCGAAGTCACCGCCCAGGCCCGCCGGGTCGCCGAGGCGGTTGCGCCGGACCTGTCCATCGCCGAGGCCCTGTTCGGCGGCTGCAGCTTCGATGCGCACGGAACGCCCCTGACCGACGAGGTCCTGGCCGCCGCCAAGGCCGCTCGCGCCGTCCTGATGGGCGCCGTCGGCGGCCCACAGTGGGCGGGCGCCCCCCGGGACAAGCGGCCGGAAGCGGGGCTTCTGAACCTGCGCGCCGGCATGGAGGTCTACGCCAACCTCCGGCCCGCCCTCTGCTTCCCGGCCCTGGCCGACGCCTCCAGCCTCAAGCGCCACCTGGTGGAAGGGCTGGACCTCATGATCGTCCGTGAACTGACGGGCGGCATCTACTTCGGGACGCCCCGTTTCATCGAGGACCTGCCCGGCGGCGGCAGGCGCGCCGTCGACACCCAGGTCTACACCACCGCCGAGATCGAGCGTGTGGCGAGGGTGGCCTTCCAGCTGGCCCGGGGCCGGCGCAACCTGGTGCACTCGGCCGAGAAGTCCAACGTCATGGATTCCGGCCTGCTCTGGCGCCAGGTGGTCACCGACCTCCACGCCCGCGAGTTCCCGGACGTCCGGCTGGAGCACATCCTGGCCGACAACGCCGCCATGCAGATCGTCCGCGACCCGCTCCAGTTCGACGTCCTGGTCACCGACAACCTGTTCGGGGACATCCTGGCCGACGCCGCGGCCCAGCTGACCGGCTCCCTCGGCATGCTGCCCTCGGCGGCCCTGGGCGATGCCGGCCGGCCCGGCCTCTACGAGCCCATCCACGGCTCTGCGCCGGACATCGCCGGGCAGGGGATCGCCAATCCCCTGGCCTCCATCCTGTCGCTGGAAATGGCCTTCCGCTGGTCCCTCGGGCGCCCCGAGGCCGCCGACCGCATCCTGGCGGCCGTGGTCCGCGCCCTCGACGCTGGGGCCCGCACCCGGGACCTGGGCGGAAGCCTGACCACCGTGCAGATGGGCGACGCGGTGCTCGCCGCCCTCTGAGGCCTCAGATCCGGCGGTACTCGATCCGGGAGCCGTCCACCAGGCGGCCGTTCAGGCCCGTCCAGACCCCGTTCCGGTCGTACCAGTTGTCGATCTCCGCCTCGCCGCGAAGCGACCAGACCTGGACCTCCAGGGACCGGCCGTCGGCCAGGGTCACGGGGCGCAGGCCCTTCGGAGAGGCCGTGATGCGGGCCAGGTTGCCCTCCTGCGGGTTGAACAGGCGACCCGTGAGAACCTTCGAATTCCAGTGGGTGAGGGGGGCCGTCCCCGCCGGGGCCAGGACCTCCCGGCGGCCGGTGCGGATCAGCACCCCGTCGGCGGTGCGCCGGGCCGAAACCTTGCGGTCGCCGGCGGTGGCGTCCGTCACGGTCTCCAGGCTCTCGAACCGCCCGTTCTCCCAGATCTCGCGGGCGGTGTGACGGTAGTTGTAGACGGTGACCGAGCCGATCTTTATGGCGATCTCCACCTCGGTCGAGATGGTGGGAGAGGCCGCGTCGCCGGAAAAGGTCATGCGGTGCTCGCCGATCCGCACCCCGTTCCTCGCGGCGGAGAAGACCAGCCGCCGGTTGGCCGGCGGCGCGGCGAGGAGGGGAGTGGGGACCGCCAGCAGGGCGCCTGCCGTCAGGAGGGCGCGTCGGGTCGGGTCAGTCAAGGTCATGCTCAGGCCTCTCGAGAGCCAAGGTTCGGAACGCCCACGGGTTGTCTAGCCTGCGGGAGATAGGGTTCCAGTGAATTTTCCGCAATGCAGCAAGGGGCCTCGCCTTGCGCCGGGGGCGCACGGGGCGTAGGGGGACCGTCCGTTCTGTAAAGGAGAGACACAGGTGGGCTATCGCGTCGCCGTCGTCGGGGCCACGGGCAATGTGGGCCGCGAAATGCTGAACATCCTCGAGGAAGTCGAGTTCCCGGTGGATCAGATTCACGCGATCGCCAGCCGCAAGTCCATTGGCGTCGAGGTCTCCTTCGGCGACCGGATCCTGAAATGCCAGGACGTCGAGCGGTTCGACTTCTCCACCGTCGACCTCGTGCTGATGAGCGTCTCGGGGTCCTTCTCCAAGGAATGGTCGCCGAAGATCGGCGCCGCTGGCCCCATCGTCATCGACAATTCCTCGGCCTGGCGGATGGACCCTGACGTGCCCCTGGTGGTGCCCGAGGTGAACCCCGATGACGTCGAGTGGGCGGACCGCAAGAACATCATCGCCAACCCGAACTGCTCCACCGCCCAGCTGGTGGTGGCGCTGAAGCCCCTGCACGACCGGGCCCGGATCAAGCGGGTGGTGGTCTCGACCTACCAGTCGGTCTCCGGCGCGGGCAAGGAGGGCATGGACGAGCTCTGGGATCAGACCAAGGGCATCTTCGTCCTCGGCCCCTCGGAGCCCAAGAAGTTCCCCAAGCAGATCGCCTTCAACGTCATCCCCTTCATCGGCGCCTTCAACGACGACGGCTACACCGATGAGGAGGCCAAGATGTGGAACGAGACCCACAAGATGATCGATCCCGAGATCGCCCTCACCGTCACCTGCGTGCGGGTGCCGGTCATGGTCGGCCACTCGGAGTCGGTGAACATCGAGTTCCACGAGCCCCTGGATGAGGACGAGGCCCGCGACCTGTTGCGCAACAGCCCCGGCCTGATCGTCATCGATCAGCGGAATGACAAGGGCTACATCACCCCCAAGGAGGCCCAGGGCGAATTCCCGGTCTTCGTCAGCCGCATCCGCCGGGACCCGACCGTGGAGCATGGCCTCAACATGTGGGTCGTGGCCGACAACCTGCGGAAGGGCGCCGCCCTCAACGCCGTACAGATCGCCCAGCTCCTCGACGAGCGCGGTCTGATCGGCGACCGCTGACGGGTGGCCGGGGGGGCCGCACCGTCAGATGAGGCCGCCTCCCGCGCCGCCCTGGGCGCGGGGGTTCTCTGCTACCTGATCTGGGGTTTCGCGCCCCTCTTCTTCCAGGCCATGGGCCGTCTCGGTGCGGAGTCCTGGGAGATTCTCGCCCACCGGGCGGTCTGGGGAACCCTGGCCGCCTGGGTCTTCGTGGTCCTGGCCCGCCAAGGCGCCCAGGTGGCGGCGGTCCTGCGGTCTCCCCGGAGGCTGGGCATGCTCGCCCTGTCCGCCCTCCTGATCGGAGCCAACTGGGCCCTCTATGTCTGGGGCGTCAACGCCGGCCGGGTGCTGGAAAGCAGCCTCGGCTACTATCTGACGCCTCTTCTGAACATGGCGGCGGGCGCCCTGATCTTCCGCGAGCGGTTCGACGCCCTGGGGCTCGGCGCCATCGTCCTGGCCGGCGTCGGCGTGGCCCTCCAGGGTCTGGCCCTGGGGCATTTTCCCTGGATGGCGGTGGTCCTGGCCCTGACCTTCGGCGCCTATGGGATCGTCCGCAAGCAGGTGCAGGCCGACGCCCAGACCGGTCTCTTCGTCGAGTGCCTCTTCCTGGCGATCCCCGGCGCCCTCTGGATGGCGCACCTGACCCTGACCGGGCAGGGGCATATGGACGATTCTCCTGCGGCCGCCGCCTGGCTGCTGGCGGCGGGGCCGATCACCGCCATACCCCTGGTCCTGTTCGCCTGGGCCGCCCTGCGCATGCCCCTGTCGGCCATGGGCTTCCTGCAGTTCATCGGCCCGACCATCGGCTTCAGCATCGGCCTGGCCCAGGGCGAGCCCTTCACCGCCCTCAGGGGCGTGTCCTTCGCCTTCATCTGGGCGGGGGCGGCGACCTACATGTTTGGCCTCTGGCGGCGGACCCGGAACCTCTCCGCCTGACGGGCGCTTGCGTATTCCGCGCCTGCGGCTATCGGTGTCCGGAACGACCGTTGGCCCGAAGGGCGGCGGCGCGGATACGGCAGTTCCGGAGGAAACCCATGGCTCGCACGAAGTTCGGCGCATTCCTGGCGCCCCATCATCCGATCGGCGAGCATCCCAGGCTCCAGTTCCGGAACGACATCAAGTTCGCCGTACGCCTTGAGGAGCTGGGCTTTGACGAGTTCTGGGTCGGTGAACACCATTCCACCGGCTGGGAGATGATCGCCTCGCCCGAGCTCTTCCTCGCCGCCGTCGGCGAGCATACCGGCCGGATCCGGCTGGGGACGGGGGTGATCTCCCTGCCCTACCACCACCCCTTCAACGTCGCCCAGCGCATG
>NZ_JADCBG010000194.1 GCF_020253645.1 Phenylobacterium sp. | reverse complement strand
CACCGACGCGCCGACCTACGAGACCGCCGTCAACTCCGCTCGCTCCCTGGGCAAGACCACCGCCAACGCCGAGGACTTCCCGGCCTTCATCGTCAACCGCGTCCTGGTGCCGATGATCAACGAGGCCATCTACACCCTCTACGAGGGCGTCGGCACGGTGGAGGCCATCGACACGGCCATGAAGCTGGGCGCGAACCACCCGATGGGACCGCTCGAACTGGGCGACTTCATCGGCCTCGACACCGTCCTGTCGATCATGAACGTCCTCTACGAGGGCCTCGCCGATTCCAAGTACCGGCCCTGTCCCCTGCTGACCAAGTATGTCGAGGCCGGCTGGCTGGGCCGCAAGACTGGCCGCGGCTTCTATGACTATCGCGGCGAAACGCCCGTCCCCACCCGCTGACCGGCCTGCCGGGTGGTGACAACCTGGGGGCGATTGCAAGGAACCCCCTGACAGGGCGTGGCTTTTCCGTTGGACACCCCATCATGGTTAACCGAAACTCCGGAGTGATTCGGGGACGGGCGGGACCATGAGACGCCTCATTCTGCCGCTGCTGACCGCGAGCTATTTCAGCCTCTCGCTGATCTTTGCGGTCCTGATCTGGCGCAACGGCGGAGGCTGGGGCGCCGGCGTGGCGGCGCTTGCCGGGGGGCTGGGGCTCTGCTTCACCTTCCACGGTTTGATCACCGGCGTGCTCGGCCAATCGGCGCTGCGCAAGGAGATCGAGACCCTTCGCCACGCCCATCGCCTCCTGGTCGGCCAGATCGAGCAGATCGATTCCCGGGTGGCCGAGGTTCTCGAAACGGTGGCCCTCGACGCCCAGCGTCGGTCCGAGCAGCTCAGCACCGAGGTCCAGCTGCTGGAAGACCTTGTCCAGCGCATGAGCGAACGCCTTGACGAGCGCCTGGCCGATGGACCGGGCGGACGCCCCGGCGAGGGGGCGCGTCCCGGCTGGCGCGAACGTCTCCAGACCGTGCGCGAGGCCCTGGTCAGCGGCCGGGTGGATCTCTACCTGCAGCCTGTCGTGAGCCTGCCGCAGAGGCGCACCGTCTTCTACGAGAGCTACAGCCGGCTGCGGGACGAGACCGGCCGCGTCCTGATGCCCGCCGAGTTCCTCACCGTCGCCGAGCCGGAGGGCCTTGTGGCGGCGGTGGACAACCTGCTCCTTTTCCGGTGCGTCCAGATCGTCCGGCGTCTGGCCCAGACCGACCGGAAGGTCGGAATCTTCTGCAACATCTCGATCAGCTCCCTGTCCGACGAAGGCTTCTTTCCTCAGTTCCTCGAGCTGATGGGCGCCAACCGCGACCTCTCCGGCTCGGTGATCTTCGAGATCGGCCAGTCCGCGTATGACAACCGCACCTCCCTGGTCGTCCGCAACATGAGCCGGCTGGCCGAGCTGGGCTTCCGGTTCAGCCTCGACAAGGTGCGGCGGCTGGACATGGACTTACAGGAACTGGCCCGCAGCGACATCCGCTTCCTCAAGATCGACGCCCAGTCCCTGCAGGACGAGATCGTCGAGAGCGGCGATGGGCCGGTGTTCCGCGCCGTGCCGGACCTGGCGGCCCAGGATTTCGCCGCCCTCGCCCGCCGCTACGGCGTCGACATCATCGCCGAGAAGGTCGAAGACGAGCGCCAGGCCGTCGACGTCCTCGAACTCGACATCGCCTATGGCCAGGGCCACCTCTTCGGCGAGCCCCGGGCCATCCGCGGCGCCATCCTGGCCGAGACGGATCCGCCCGCCGACTACCTCCAGGCGCCCCTGCGCCGCCGGGCCGGCGAACGCGCCTGAACAGAGGTCCGCGCCGACTGGCCGGTTGACCCGCGGGACCGGGGCGGCTACCGCCCCGGGTCATGAGCCTTCCCGAGCCAATCCAGGGCCTGGACGAGATCGCCGACCGCTATGACGTGGTCCTGTCCGACGTCTGGGGCGTCATCCACAACGGCCGGGAGAGCTTCGCTTCCGCCTGCCGGGCGCTGGCCGCCTTCGCGGAGAGCCGCGGGCCGGTCATCCTGATCTCCAACGCCCCACGCCCCGCCGCCGACGTGGTTCCCCAGCTGGACGCCCTGGGCGTACCCCGCGCCGCCTGGAACACCATGATCACCTCCGGCGACGCCACCCGCACCCTGCTGGCCGAGCGGGCGCCCGGCCCCGTCTGGGCCATCGGCCCCGACCGAGACGCCCCCCTCTACGCCGGCCTCGGCCTGCAAATGTCCGGACCGGAGGACGCCGCCCTGATCTGCGTCACCGGCCCCTACGACGACGAGACCGAGACCGCCGAAGACTATCGCGAACGCTTCGAGGCCATCCTGCCTCGCCGCCTGCCCCTGCTCTGCGCCAACCCCGACATCGTGGTGCAGAGGGGCGACCGGCTGATCCCCTGCGCCGGGGCCCTGGCCCAGCTCTACGCCGACCTGGGCGGGGAGGTCCGCATGGCGGGCAAGCCCCACGCCCCCGTCTACGACCTCTGCATCGCCGAGGCCGAGCGGAGGCTCGGACGCCCGGTCGACCGCCGGCGCATCCTGTGCATCGGCGACGGCATCCCCACCGACATCCGCGGCGCCAACGCCCAGGACCTCGACGTCCTCTTCGTCGCCGGGGGCATCCATGGCGCCGAGCTTCTGGGCCCCGATGGGCTGGACATGGCCGCCGCCCGCGACCTCCTGGCCCAGGCCGGCGCCGGCGCGCGGTGGGCCAGCGCGGGCCTCGACTGGGCGGCGCCCCTTCGCGACGGCGATTCAGGTCGCTAGTCTGCCGGGCAGGGGAGTAAGCGCATGCAGGGACGTTTCTTCGAGGATCTTTCCGTCGGCGACAGCGCCGGCATGACCCGGACGGTCACAGACGCCGTGATTCAGGCCTTCGCCGAGGTTTCCACCGACTCCAACCCCGTCCACCTCGACCAGGCCTATGCCGAGGGCACGATGTTCAAGGGCCGGATCGCCCACGGCATGCTCTCCGGCGCCTACATCTCGGCGGTGATCGGCATGCAGCTGCCCGGGCCCGGGACCATCTACCTGTCCCAGTCCCTGCGTTTCCGCCGGCCGGTGCGCCTGGGCGACGTCGTCGACGTCCGTGTCACGGTCGAGGCCCTCGATCCCGCCCGGGGCGAGGTGACCCTCTCCACCATCTGCGAGGTGGCGGGCAAGCGCGTGGTGGAGGGGGAGGCCGTGGTCCTGGCCCCCCGGCGCGGAGCCGCAGCCTGACCATGCGCGTCATCCGGGGCTGGCAGGGACTGTCGGAGGACGACCAGGGCGCCAGCATCGCTCTCGGCAATTTCGACGGCGTCCACCGGGGGCACCAGGCGGTGATCGGCCTGGCCGCCGCCGCCGCCCGGGACCTCGGCGTTCCCCTCGGCGTCGTCAGCTTCGACCCCCATCCCCGGCGCATCTTCCAGCCGGACGCCCCGGCCTTTCGCCTGATGAAGCCTGATCAGCTGGCCCGGGCCCTCGAGGCGCTCGGGGTGGACCAGCTCTACCTCCTGCCCTTCGACGAGGTGATGCGCGAGCTGTCCGACCAGGCCTTCGCCGAGCGGGTCCTGCACGAGGGCCTGGGCGTCCGCCACGTGGCCGTGGGCTTCGACATCTCCTTCGGAAAGGGGCGCTCGGGCAGCCCGGCGACCATGCAGGCCTATGGCGGGGCCCTGGGGTTCGGCGTCTCGGTGGCGGACGCCATTGGTGACGGCGACAGCGAGGGCAAGTTCTCCTCCACCGACGTGCGCAACGCCCTGCGCGAGGGCCGCCCGGACCTGGCCGCCGCCATTCTCGGCCGGCCCTTCGCCATCGAGGGCGAGGTCCGCCAGGGCCGTCAGCTGGGCCGGACCCTTGGCTATCCCACCGCCAATGTCGAGCTGGACGACTATGTCGCCCCCCGCTTCGGCGTCTACGCCACCCGCACCCGCCTGGCCGACGGCCGCACCCGGGCCGGCGTCGCCAACATCGGCGTCAACCCCACCGTCGCCGGCGAGATCGCCCCGCGCCTGGAGGTCTGGCTCTTCGACTTCGACGAGGACCTCTACGGCCAGGTGATCGAGACCGACCTCATCGCCTTCCTCCGCCCCGAGGCCAAGTTCGCCTCCCTGGAGGAGATGACCGCCCAGATCGACGACGACGCCTCCATGGCGCGGATGATCCTGTCGGCGGAGTGAGGGTCGTCTCGGGCCGCGGCCAGGCAGGGCTCAGGCGATCGCGATGGGGATGCGCTGTCCCGCGTGGGCGTGAGGCGGCGGATTGTCCTCGATCTGCCGTTGCCGCCGCTCGATCTCCTCGGCGCTCAACAGGCCATGCGCCAGGAGCATGCGCTCAAGCGCCTGCAGCCAGAGAACATAGTAGGCGGCGCCGTTGTGGGCCTCCGCTGCGATTTCGGCCGAGAAGGTTCGGACCCAGTCCGACCATGTGAAGGCGCCAGTCCCGGCGACCGAGACGGCAATGGCGAAGGCGGTGGCTTCCCACGGAGCGGAGAAGACGGGCTCCCCGTCTCCAAGCGGGAGGGGATGGACTTCGGATGAACTCGCCGCACCAGACACCGTCAGCCCTCCGCCAGTTCGATGTAGGGTTCCCAAAGGTCGAGCCTGATCGTGTCCCGCGGGTTGGGCGCAGACTCGCCCCAGAGCGCTTCCGCCGTGAAGGCGACGCCGTACATGTGCTGGGGGTCGTGACCACGACCATGGGCGTTGCTGTCGGGAAAGATGAATGATCCGTGATGCTGGACGATGTGTCCCACCCTTCCCCGGACGTAGAGGGGCAACCGCGTATGCCCGGTGGGGTGAATGTTGCGGGCCCGGATCCGCATCCCGGGTTCAAACCGCGGAGGCTGTCCGATCTTCTTCCGGTAAGTCCCTCCGCCAAAGACCATCGCTTCGACGTGTTTGGCCGGAAAGGCCGAGCGCGAGGGCGGGGGTGCGCCAGGGTCCCGCTTTCCCGTCAGGACTTCGGTTTCGCTGAGTAGTCGACCCTGCAAGCAGCCCGATTCGATCGCGTAGAGCCAATGTTCGTAGTAGGTCGTCTGCAAGTAGTCGGCCGCCGGCATCCGCTCGATGGCGTGGCGGAATTCATCCACGTTTGCGTAGCCCGCACCGGACAACAGGATGTGCATGGCGAAGACGCGACGTTCCCAATCCTCATGAAAGACCGGTTCCGCTGGCGGGGCCTCGATATGCCCCATGCCATGCCGGCCGCCGAGGTCGTGGACCCCGTTCACGACGAGGCTCCCTGGCCGGAGACGGGCGCCGGGAAGCCGACACCGATCATGGAATCCCTCGTCACGAGCTCGGCGAGTTCAGCTTCGCTGAGACCCTCGGCGCCGTTGGGCCGCTGCGGAAGCACCATGTATCGAAGCTCCGAATTGCTGTCCCAGACGCGGACTTCGGTACTGTCCGGCACTTCGACTCCGAACTCCCTGAGCACCCCGCGCGGGTCGATGACGGCGCGTGAGCGATAGGCGGGAGATTTGTACCAGTTGGGCGGAAGGCCTAGCGTCGGCCACGGATAACAGGAGCAGAGGGTGCAGACGATCAGGTTGTGGACGTCCGGCGTATTCTCGACAACGATGACCTCCTCGCCCTGCATGCCGGTGAACCCGAGTTCCGCCAGTGCGGCGGTAGCGTCCGAAAGCAGGCGATGTCGATAGTCCGCGTCTGTCCAGGCCCGCGCGACCGCCTTGGCCCCATTCCTCGGACCAATGCGGCTTTCGTACATGTCGATCATCTTCGCCATCGCCGCAGGATCAAGCAGCCCCTTCTCGACAAGCAGGGACTCGATCGCCTTCACGCGTGACGTCAGGCGCTCATGCGGGTCCGGGGCGCCGTGAGAGTGGTCATCGTGAGCCATTGATCCTCTCCATGCCTCTGGCTGAAGACACGCTTCTTCCCCGCCCACAACCATAGTCCACACAGGATGCCGCCCGTCCAGCCCGAACTCGCCTCCCGACCGGGTAGCAGGGACCCGCCCCGGCGTCGGGGAGCCCACCCTTCCGGCCCGCCTCTCCCCCTCCCCTGCTGACAGCCGCCCCGCCGGTCTGCTATAGCCCCGCCCCATGACCCTGGTCCGGACTCCTGCGCGAATTACCCCCCCGGCGTGACGCCGCCGGACGACCTCCAGCGCGCGCCGGGAATTCCTCACCCCTCCCTGATCCGGTCCAACCTGGAAGGTCCCATGGCCGACGACGCCGCTCCCACCTCGCGCGACTACCGCGAAACCGTCTTTCTTCCCGACACCCCCTTTCCCATGCGCGCCGGCCTGCCGGTCAAGGAGCCGGAAATCCTGGCCCGCTGGGAGGACCTTTACGCGCGCCTGAGGGCCGACCGTCAGGGCCGGGGGGCGCCGCTGTTCGTGCTGCATGACGGCCCGCCCTACGCCAACGGCGCCATCCACATCGGCCACGCCTTGCAGAAGACCCTGAAGGACTTTGTGGTCCGCTCGCGTTTCGCCCTGGGCTACGACGTCGACTACGTCCCGGGGTGGGACTGCCACGGCCTGCCCATCGAGTGGAAGATCGAGGAGGAGCTGCGCGCCCAGGGCCGCCGCAAGGAGGACGTCTCCAAGGCCGAGTTCCGCGAGCGCTGCCGGGCCTACGCCGCCCAGTGGATCGAGGTCCAGAAGGCCGGCTTCAAGCGCCTGGGGGTGCTGGGCGACTGGGAGAACCGCTACGCCACCATGGACTATGGCTCCGAGGCGGCCATCGTCGCCGAGTTCCACAAGTTCGTGGTCTCGGGCCAGCTCTACCGGGGCT
>NZ_JADCBG010000193.1 GCF_020253645.1 Phenylobacterium sp. | reverse complement strand
TCCCGGAGGAGGCCGGAAACATCCGCGCCTGGTTTGAGCGCACCAAGGCCCGGCCGAGCGCGGCGGCCTGAGGCGGGTCGGTCGACCCCTCCCGCAGCGGACGCTGCGGCGGGGGTCGCCGGCGGACCACGTTCCCGCGCCTCCTTGAGTCTGTCGTAGGCGCGGTCGCCTTTCCTACGCGCAACCGCCGGGGTGGCCGGGACAAGGACAAGGGTGGATGTGCTTATGCAGGGGGCGAGTCGACCCGTCCCCGGACCCAGAGCTGGCGCCTGCCCCGCAGGACGGCCAGCTGAGGCCTCGCCTGTGCTGTCGCGTGAGCCCGCCTGTTGCCTAGAGGCGGCTGGTGCGGGCGGTCGGTGTCGAACCGACACTCCTTTCGGAACCGGATTTTGAGTCCGGCGCGTCTGCCAATTCCGCCACGCCCGCTGATCCTTTCCGGTGATACTCCCTGTCCAGAAGACCTGCATCCGTTTTCTGCCGGGCTTGCGCCAAGGCGCGAGTGGGGCCAGACGAAAACACTTCGCATCTTACCTTCCGACCTGGAGGCGGCCCCATGTCCAACCACGCCTCAAAGATGGACGACGGAACTTCCTTTCGCCTGGGTGAGGCGCGCCCCGGCGACCGGGGGGTCATTCTCCGGGTTCTCGCCCCGACTCTTCAGGCCGCAAGTGCGCTCGACCCTCATGAGCTCGAGCTTCGACTTCTGGAATTCGGCTTTGTCGAGGGTGCGCATGTCGAGGTGCTGCACGAGGGTCTTCTGGGCGGCGATCCGATCGCCGTGAAGGTCGACGACATGCGGGTCGCCCTCCGTCGGGAAGAGGCGATGAACGTCATTCTGACGCCGGAGGCGTCGTGACCGAGTCGGCCATCGCCACCTTCGCCCTGGTCGGAAATCCCAATTGCGGAAAGACGGCGCTGTTCAACGCCCTGACTGGCGGCCGTCAGAAGGTGGCGAACTACGCCGGCGTGACAGTTGAGCGTAAGGAGGGCCAGGTCCTGCTGCCGGACGGTCGGCGGATCCGGCTGGTGGACCTGCCGGGGACCTATTCCCTGAGGGCCCGGTCTCCTGACGAGGCGATCACCCGGGATGCGGTCCTGGGCCGTCTCAAGGACGAGCCTGCGCCCGACGTGATCCTCTGCGTCGCGGACGCGACGAACCTGGGCCTCGTCCTGCGGCTGGCCCTCGAACTGAAGGCGACCGGCCGGCCGGTCGTCCTTGTCCTGAACATGATTGATATCGCCGAAAGGCAGGGAGTCGTCATCGACATTCAGGCCCTTTCAGAAGGCCTCGGGGCGCCTGTCGCCGCCACCGTGGCCACCCGCAAGCGCGGCCTGCAGCCGCTGCTGGAGATCGCCGCAGCCCAGATCGGCCGGGGTGCAGGAGAGGGTGGCCCGAACGCTTCCTGGCGCGAGCCGTCAACCGCTGATGTCCGGGCCGCACACCGCCGCGCGAGGGACCTGATGCGCGCGACGGTTCGCCCGCCAAGTCGGCCAGACACCTTCACAGGACGGCTGGACGACGTGCTGCTGCACCCTCTCGGCGGAGTCCTGGTTCTTCTGGGCGTGCTGTTCCTCATGTTTCAGGCGGTCTTCACCTGGGCGGCCCCTGCGCAGGATCTCATTGAGGCGGGCTTCCTCGCCCTGGGGTCGGCCTCCGCCGCCGTCCTGCCCGCCGGATGGATGACCGGCCTTGTGGTCGACGGCCTGATCGCAGGCGTCGGGTCCGTCCTGATCTTCCTGCCCCAGATCCTGATCCTGTTCCTCTTCATTCTCCTGCTGGAAGACTCTGGCTACATGTCCAGAGCGGCCTTCCTGATGGACCGGATCATGGGGGGGGCGGGCCTTCACGGCCGGGCCTTCATCCCCCTTCTCTCCAGCTTCGCGTGCGCGGTCCCGGGCATCATGTCCACCCGGGTGATCGACAGCCGGCGAGACCGGCTGACGACGATCCTGACCGCGCCCCTGATGACCTGCTCGGCGCGGATTCCGGTCTACACCCTCATCATAGCGGCCCTGATCCCGGACGTGAGGATCGGGGGCTTTCTAAGTCTCCAGGGCCTGGTCATGTTCGGCCTCTATGCAGCGGGCATCCTTTCGGCCCTGGCGGTCGCCTTCGTGATCCGAAGGGTCTTCTGGCGGGGCGGCGGGGAGCCCTTCATGATGCAGCTTCCGGACTACAAGCTCCCGGAACCCGGAAATCTGGCCCGTGAACTCGGGCAGAAGGCTTGGGCATTCATCAGCCGGGCGGGTCGGGTGATCCTTCCCCTGATGGTTCTGGTCTGGGTCCTCTCCACCTGGCCCGCCCCCCCGCAGGGCGCCGAGGGCCCGCCGATCTCCTACAGTGCGGCGGGTCAGCTTGGCCGGTGGCTGGAGCCTGTCTTCGCACCGATCGGGTTCAGTTGGGAGATGGTCGTGGCCCTGATCCCGGGGATGGCCGCGCGTGAAGTCGCCGTCGCGGCGCTGGGCGCGATCTACGCCGTCGGCGGCGAAGAGGGCGCCCTTGCGGAGATCCTCGCACGGCAATGGTCCCTGGCCTCGGGACTCGCCTTCCTGGCCTGGTATGTGTTCGCACCCCAGTGCGTGGCGACTCTTGCAGTCGTTCGGAGAGAGACGGGCGGGTGGCTCTGGCCGCTCGTGATGTTCGCCTACATGCTGGGCCTCGCCTACGGCGGCGCCTTCCTCGTGTTCCAGGGCGCGCGCCTCCTCGGCGGGGGCTGAAGAACGCCGCCTGCCACGACACCGCCACGACGCCGATGCGGGAGGCCTGACACCCCTTGGAGGCTGGAGCGTTTCGAGGGATAAGGCCGGCATGATGGCCCTCGTCCAGAGCCTCAGGGATCGCCTTCCCGGCGCATGGCCGGCTCTGGCCCTCGCGGCCAGCGTGGTCATGTTGGCCACCGCCCATGGCTTTGAACGGCTGGGCGGATACGCGCCCTGCCTCCTCTGCCTGCAGCAAAGACAGGTCTATTGGGTAGCCGCAGGCCTCGCGTTTGCGGGCGCTCTTTGGCTCCGGCATCCTCGGGGTGCGGGATTGAGGCCCTGGCTGGCCCTCGCCCTGGCCGCCGTGTTTATCTTCGGGGCCGCCCTGGCCGCCTACCATGCGGGAGTCGAGTGGAAGTGGTGGCCAGGCCCCGGGGCCTGTGCCGGGGGCGGCGCGTCGGTCGCGGATCTCGACCTGAGCGGCTTGCTTGACGGCAGCCTCAGGGTCAAGCCGCCAGCCTGCGACGAGGCCGCCTGGCGCCTGCTGGGCCTTTCCATGGCGGGCTGGAACGCCCTCATCTCCCTTGCCCTGGCGGCGACAGGCCTGCTGGCCTGGATGTGCGAAAGGAGACGTTGATGTCGCAGTCGCCTCGACGACCTGGCGCGGGCGCGGGCGCCGCCCGCCTGGCGGAAATCCTGAGGGTGGACCATGCGGGTGAACTGGGGGCGGTCCACATCTACCGGGGACAGAGAGCCGTCCTGGGCGGCGCTCCCGGCCGGGAGAGGATTGCCGGTCAACTTGAGGAGATGGAAGCCCACGAGGCCCGTCATCTGGCCCGGTTCGAGACCCTCCTGGCCGAGCGGGGAGTTCGGCCCACCCTACTGACCCCGCTCTGGAGACTGGCTGGCTTCGCCCTTGGCGCTGGTACGGCCCTGATGGGCGAGAAGGCCGCGCACGCCTGCACGGAAGCCGTGGAGACCGTCATCGGCGAACACTATGCGAACCAGGTCAGGGAACTGTCACCGTGCCAGCCTGACCTCGCCGCAGAGCTGTCCGAGTTTCAGGCTGAGGAGCTGGCTCACCGGGATCTCGCCGTCGAGGAAGGGGCTCGCGACGCGCCCGGCTATCCTCTCCTGGCGGCCGTCATCCGTGCAGGCTGCAGGACCGCGATCCGGATCAGCGAGAAGATCTGACGGAACCAGGCCCGCTACGGGTCCAGTTCGACGTCCCAGTAGAGATAGTCCATCCACGACTCGTGCAGATGATGGGGCGGAAACCGCCGCCCCTGTTCCTGGAGGCGCCAGGTGGTCGGGCGCACAGGCCGGCGCCTGAGGGACATCTGGGCCTCCTCCGGGGTG
>NZ_JADCBG010000192.1 GCF_020253645.1 Phenylobacterium sp. | reverse complement strand
GGCGGCGCCTACGCCGAGGAGACCCTGAGGCGGAATGTCCGTGACCTGGAGGCCATCGCCCTTCGCCAAAGGGTGATGCGGGACATGTCGCAGGTGGATCTCTCCACCACCCTCTTCGGACAACCCCTCGCCATGCCCGTCGCCCTTGCGCCCGTGGGCATGGCCGGCATGTATGCCGCGCGCGGCGAGGTCCAGGCGGCCCGGGCCGCAGCGGGCGCCGGCGTCCCCTTCTGTCTCTCCACGGTCGGGGTCTGCTCCATCGAGGAGGTGGCCGCCGCCGGAACGCCCCCCTGGTTCCAGCTCTACATGCTCAAGGACCGGGGCTACATGCGCGAACTCATCGCCCGGGCCCGCGGCGCAGGCTGTCCGGTGCTTGTCTTCACGGTCGACCTGCCGGTTCCCGGGGCGCGGTACCGCGACGTCCGTTCCGGCTTCACCGGGCTGAGCGGAATACCCGCCGCCCTGAACACCCTCTGGCAGGGCGCGACCCATCCGGCCTGGTCCTGGGACCTCTTCGTCCATGGCCGACCCCACACACTGGGCAATGTCCAGGCGGCCGTGGGGGGAGGGAGGCGAGTGAATGACTTCCTGGGCTGGATCGCCCGCAACTTCGACCGCTCCGTGACCTGGAAGGATCTCGACTTTGTCCGGGAAACCTGGGACGGGCCCATCGTGATCAAGGGCGTACTGGATCCCGATGATGCGCGGGACGCCGTCCGCGCCGGGGCGCAGGGACTGGTGGTCTCCAACCACGGGGGGCGACAGCTCGATGGCGTCTTGTCCTCCATCGCCGCCCTGCCGAGGATCGCTGACGCCGTCGGAGGTGACCTGGAGATCCTCATGGACGGCGGGATCCGTTCCGGCCTGGACGTGCTCAAGGCCCTTTCACTCGGCGCACGGGCCTGTCTCGTCGGCCGTCCGTGGGCGTGGGCCCTTGGCGCGGGGGGCGAGGCGTTGGTCGCGCGGATGCTGGGCGTCATGCGCGCGGAACTGAATACCGCGATGATCCTCACGGGTTGCCGCGAGGTGACCCGGGCGGACGCTCGACTGCTTGATGCTGCGGCGCCATAAAAACTTTCGCTGACGAAGCCGAGCAGGCGTCGACAAGCCCTTTGACAGCCGGTAATGCGACACGGTTCTGCGCGTGAAAACGGCCCTTTGCGGCCGCGGTTGCGTGCGCCTTGAAGCCATTGAAGTGGGGTCCGCCATGAGCGCTCCGGAAATGCAGGGTTTATACGATCCGCGGAACGAGCATGACTCGTGCGGCGTGGGGTTTGTCGCCAACATCAAAGGGCGCAAATCGCATGAGGTCGTGACCAGCGGTCTGGAGATTCTCATTAATCTCGACCACCGCGGCGCCGTGGGCGCGGACCCCCTGGTGGGCGACGGCGCCGGGATTCTGATTCAGATTCCTGACGTCCTGCTGCGCGACTGGGCTGGCGAGGCTGGCGTCGACCTGCCGGAGGCAGGCCGGTACGCCGTGGCCATGTGCTTCCTGCCCCAGGACCAGGAGACGCGCGACGTCGCCATCCAGCAGTTTGAGCACTTCCTGAAGGTCGAGGGCCAGGTCCTGCTCGGCTGGCGCGACGTGCCGACCGACACAAAGGGGCTGGGCGCCGCCGTGCTGGCCCAGATGCCTGTCATTCGTCAGGCCATCGTCGGCATGGGCCCGAACGTCAGGGACCAGGACGCCTTCGAGCGCAAGCTCCTGACCATCCGCAAGCAACTCCAGAACCCGCTGGCAGAGCTGGCCGTTCAGAAGAACCTGCCCAACCTGACCCAGCTCTACCTGCCGTCCTTCTCGACCCGGACGGTGGTCTACAAGGGCCTGCTCCTCGCCCACCAGGTGGGAAGCTTTTACTGCGACCTGCGTGATCCGCGCACCGTCTCGGCTCTCGCCCTCGTCCACCAGAGGTTCTCGACCAACACCTTCCCCTCCTGGAAGCTGGCCCACCCCTACCGGTTCATCGCCCATAACGGCGAGATCAACACGGTCAGGGGGAACGTGAACTGGATGAACGCCCGCCGGCGCACCCTGGAGAGCGACCTCCTGGGCCCGGACCTGAACAAGATGTGGCCGCTGATCCCGCATGGCCAGTCCGACACGGCCTGCCTGGACAACGCGCTGGAGCTTCTGATCGCCGGTGGGATTCCTCTCGCCCAGGCGGTGATGATGCTCATTCCCGAGGCCTGGGCCGGCAACCCGCTTATGGATCCCAAGCGCCGGGCCTTCTACGAGTATCATGCGGCCCTGATGGAGCCCTGGGACGGACCCGCCGCCGTGGCCTTCACGGACGGCCGCCAGATTGGCGCCACTCTTGACCGTAATGGCCTGCGCCCCGCCCGGTTCATCATCACCGACCAGGACAATGTCATCATGGCCTCGGAGGTGGGCGTTCTTCCCGTTCCCGACGAGCGCATCGTCCGCAAGTGGCGGCTGCAGCCCGGCCGGATGCTGCTGATCGACCTCGACCAGGGCCGCATCATCGAGGACGAGGAGATCAAGCGCACCCTCGCCGACGCCGAGCCCTATGAGGAGTGGCTCTCGCGCACCCAGTTCAAGCTCGAGGACCTCGCTGAGGTCACCCCGGTCGAACCACCGCCGCCGGCCGACCCGGTCAGCCTGCTCGATCGTCAGCAGGCCTTCGGCTACACTCAGGAAGACCTCTCCCACTTCCTGGAGCCCATGGCCCGGAGCGGCGACGATCCCGTCGGCTCCATGGGGTCGGACTTCCCCATCGCCGTGCTCTCGACGCGCTCCAAGCTGCTCTACGATTACTTCAAGCAGAACTTCGCCCAGGTGACGAACCCGCCGATCGATCCGATCCGGGAAGAGCTGGTCATGAGCCTGGTCTCAATGATCGGGCCACGCCCGAACCTGCTCGGCCGTCAGGCCGGCGCCCACAAACGCCTGGAAGTCTCCCAGCCCATCCTGACCAACGAGGACCTGGCCAAGATCCGGTCCATTCACCAGCTGCTGGACGGCGCCTTCCGAACCGCCACCCTGGACGCCACCTGGCCGGCCTCGGAGGGGGCGGCGGGCCTGGAGGCCGCCGTACAGCGGCTCTGCCGCGAAGCGACCGACCAGGTCCTCGCCGACAGCAACATCCTGATCCTGTCGGATCGTGAGGCGTCTGCGGACCGGATTCCGATCCCGGCGGCCCTGGCCACGGCGGCGGTGCACCACCACCTGATCCGCCAGGGCCTGCGCATGCAGACCGGCCTGGTCATCGAAACCGGCGAGGCCCGCGAGGTGCATCACTTCTGCGTCCTGGCGGGTTATGGCGCCGAGGCGGTGAACCCATACCTCGCCTTCGAGACGCTGGAAGATATCCGGGTCCGCAACAAGCTGCCGGAGACGGCCTACGAGGTCCGCAAGAATTACATCAAGGCGGTCGGCAAGGGGATTCTGAAGGTCATGTCCAAGATGGGCATCTCGACCTATCAGTCCTACTGCGGGGCCCAGATCTTCGATGCCGTGGGCCTGTCCAGCGAGTTCATCGAAGCTTTCTTCACCGGCACCGCCACCACCATTGAGGGCGCCGGCCTCGTGCAGATCGCCGAGGAGACGGTTCGTCGGCACCGGGACGCCTACGGCGACTCCCCGATCTATGCCGACATGCTCGACGTGGGGGGCACATACGCCTACCGGCTGCGCGGCGAGACCCACGCCTGGACTCCGGAGTCCGTCTCGCGCCTGCAGCACGCCGTGCGCGGCAACCTGCCTGACGAGTACCGGGCCTTCGCCCAGTCCATCAACGACCAGGCGGAACGTCACCTGACCCTGCGCGGCCTGATGCGGTTCCGCAACGCCGAAACCCCGCTCAGCCTTGACGAGGTCGAGCCCGCCTCGGAGATCGTCAAGCGCTTCGCGACCGGGGCGATGAGCTTCGGATCGATCAGCCGCGAGGCGCACACCAACCTGGCCATCGCCATGAACCGGATCGGCGGCAAGTCGAACACCGGCGAGGGCGGCGAGGAGGCGGACCGCTTCAAGCCGCTCGCCAACGGCGACTCCCTGCGATCGGCGATCAAGCAGGTGGCCTCGGGCCGCTTCGGCGTGACCGCAGAGTACCTGGTCAACGCCGACGACATTCAGATCAAGATGGCCCAGGGCGCCAAGCCCGGCGAGGGCGGCCAGCTGCCCGGTCACAAGGTCGACGCCAACATCGCCAGGGTGCGTCACTCGACCCCCGGGGTTGGCCTGATCAGCCCGCCGCCACACCATGACATCTACTCGATTGAGGATCTGGCTCAGCTGATCCACGACTTGAAGAACGTCAATCCGGCCGCCCGGATCTCGGTGAAGCTGGTGTCCGAAGTCGGTGTCGGGACGGTCGCCGCCGGCGTCGCCAAGGCGCGCGCCGACCATGTGACGATTTCCGGCTACGAGGGGGGTACGGGGGCTTCGCCCCTGACCTCCCTGACACACGCCGGCTCCCCCTGGGAGATCGGACTCGCCGAGACCCAGCAGACCCTCCTCCTCAACGGCCTGCGCTCGCGCATCGCCGTCCAGGCGGACGGGGGCCTGCGGACTGGCCGCGATGTGGCCGTCGCCGCCCTTCTGGGCGCTGACGAGTTCGGCTTCGCCACCGCGCCCCTGATCGCCTCCGGGTGCATCATGATGCGCAAGTGCCACCTGAATACCTGCCCGGTCGGGGTGGCCACACAGGACCCGGTTCTTAGGGCCCGGTTCACCGGCCAGCCCGAGCACGTGATCAACTACTTCTTCTTCGTGGCCGAGGAGCTTCGCCAGATCATGGCCGAGCTGGGTTTCCGGACGGTCGCCGAGATGGTGGGCCGGGTGGATCGCCTCGACATGCAGCCGGCCGTCGACCACTGGAAGGCCGCCGGCGTCGACCTGTCGCGCATCCTGCATGACGGCGCTGCCCGCGATCGCGCGGTCCTGAATAACCAGGACCGCCAGGAGCACGGACTGGAGAAGGCGCTGGACCAGCAGCTCATCGCCGATTGCGCCCAGGCCCTCGATGGCCGCAGTCCGGTGCGCGGAACCTATCCGGTGCGGAACATCAACCGGACGGTCGGCGCCATGCTGTCCGGCGAGATCGCCCGCCGCCATGGTCACGCCGGCCTGCCGGACGGGTCCATCAGCCTGGCCTTCACCGGACAGGCGGGCCAGAGCTTCGGCGCCTTCGCAGCCCGGGGTCTCACCCTGGAGCTGACCGGTGACGGCAATGATTACGTCGGCAAGGGCCTTTCCGGCGGGCGGGTCATCGTCCGCCAGCCGGCGGGCGCCCCGCGCGACCCCACCGCCAACATCATCGTCGGCAACACGGTGCTCTACGGGGCCATCGCCGGTGAGGCCTACATCGAGGGGGTCGCCGGCGAACGCTTCGCGGTCCGCAACTCCGGGGCGGTGGCCGTGGTCGAGGGCGTGGGCGACCACGGCTGCGAGTACATGACCGGCGGCGTCGTCGTGGTCCTGGGCGATACCGGACGCAACTTCGCCGCCGGCATGTCCGGCGGCGTGGCCTATGTCTACGACCCGGCGCAGAAGTTCCCGCTGCTTTGCAATGCGGCCATGGTCGATCTGGAACGGATCGATCCTACCATCGGCGGCGACGAAGGTCGCCCGAGCCAGCGGTCGCCTTCTGTGGAGGACTCCGGCATGGGTGACATGCTGTCGCATGACGCTGAACGTCTACGCATCCTGATTGAGCGTCACCTGCTGCACACCGGCTCGCGGCAGGCCGCCAGGATCCTGGAGACCTGGGACGCCTCCCTCGGCCAGTTCTGGAAGGTTATGCCGAAGGATTACCGCCGGGCCCTCACCGACCTCGCCGCCGCCCGCCGGGCCGGCGCCGCGGTCGCGGCAGAGTAAGGAGTCGAGACATGGGAAAGCCGACCGGATTTCTTGAGGTCAGCCGTCGGGACCGCGACTACCAGCCCCCCCAGGAGCGGCTCCGCAACTACCGTGAGTTCGTCAATCCGCTGCCGACACAGGAGCTGGTGGCCCAAGCCTCGCGCTGCATGGATTGCGGGATTCCGTTCTGTCACAACGGCTGCCCGGTGAACAACCAGATCCCGGACTTCAACAACCTCGTCTACCGCGAGCAGTGGAAGGCCGCCCTGGACAACCTGTTGTCCACCAATAACTTTCCCGAGTTCACCGGCCGGATCTGCCCCGCCCCCTGCGAGGCGTCCTGCACCCTGAACATCCAGGACACGCCCGTCACCATCAAGACGATCGAGTGCCAGATCATCGACCGGGGTTGGGAAGAAGGCTGGATCACGCCGCAGATGGCCCCGAAGGGCACCGGCAAGCGTGTGGCCGTGGTGGGGTCTGGTCCGGCGGGTCTTGCCTGCGCACAGCAGCTCGCCCGCGCCGGGCACGCCGTGACGGTCTTCGAGAAGAGCGACCGCATTGGCGGCCTGCTCCGCTATGGCATTCCCGACTTCAAGATGGAGAAGCATCTCATCGACCGGCGGGTCGCCCAGATGGAAGCGGAGGGCGTGATCTTCCGCACCAGCTTCGAGGTGGGGGTCAATGTCTCCGTCCAGCGCCTGATGGATGACTACGAGGTCCTGGTCATGGCCGGCGGCGCCGAGGCGCCCCGCGATCTCGAGATCGAGGGCCGAGAACTGGGCGGAATCCATTTCGCCATGGACTTCCTGACCCAACAGAACAAGCGCGTCGCCGGGGACGACGAACTGCGCGCGGCGCCCACCGGCGCCATCTCGGCCACCGGAAAGCATGTGGTGGTGATCGGTGGCGGCGACACCGGATCGGACTGCATCGGCACCTCCAACCGCCACGGAGCCGCGTCGGTGACCCAGCTGGAGATCATGCCCCAGCCGCCAGAGCGCGAGAACAAGGCCCTCACCTGGCCGGACTGGCCCCTGCGCCTGCGGACTTCTTCCAGTCACCAGGAAGGCTGTGATCGCGAGTTCGCCGTCGCCACCCGGCGCGCCATCGGCTCGAACGGCCGGGTCGAGGCCCTGGAGTGCGTCCGGCTGGAGTGGGTGACCGGGCCGGATGGCCGCCAGCAGATGCAGGAAGTGGCCGGCAGCGAGTTCCAGCTCAAGGCGGACCTTGTGCTCCTCGCCATGGGATTTGTCGGGCCGAAGAAGTCGGCGTTCACAGACCAGGCCGGCGTCGAGTTCGACATCCGGGGCGCCGTGCGGGCCGATACGGTCTCCTACCAGACCTCCACCCCGGGCATCTTCTCCTGCGGCGACATGCGTCGGGGCCAGTCTCTGGTCGTCTGGGCGATTCGGGAGGGGCGACAGTGCGCTCACGCTGTCGACGCCTACCTGATGGGGACCTCGCGGCTTCCGCGCTGAACCCGGGGTTTGGCGTCATGGCCGACCGGGTCTAGGCTGTCGGAATGAACGACGCGCCGATCTCGGTCTCCGGATTCGCCAGGGGGGGCGCCCCTGCTGCCGTCTTGCGGCCGAGTCACCGGCAGCGCAGGGCCTGTCCCGGCGCGCCATCATCGGCGGGCAAGGTGCGCCATGCCGACCTCGGGCTGCGCTGAACCGGGAGAATGCGATGGCCGGACGTCCGCTCGTCTTCATCTACCTGATCCTCGGTCTGGCCGGCCTCGTCCTGACCTGGAGCCAGAACCTCGCCTATCTCGGTCCTGCAGCAGGTCCCGGCGGTCTCATCGACTTCCTCAGGGCGACGGTAGTCAATCCAGGCGCCCGGTCCATTGCCTTTGACATCCTTATCCTCGGCTGGGCCGTCTCCATCTGGATGGTCGTCGAGGGCCGTCGCCGGCGCATGAAGGCGGTCTGGCTCTATCCGCTCCTGGGCTGGGCCGTCGCCCTGGCCTTCGCTGTTCCGCTGTTCCTCGCCGCGCGGGAGCTCGCGCTTCGCACACCCCCCGAAATCGAGGGCCGGCCAGGGCTCGCCGACGGTGTCGGCCTTGGGTTCCTCTCCGCCCTTGTCCTGGTCCTCCTCGGCCTCGGGATCCGGGCCGCCGGGCTGATTTGACAGTCGCGGCCGCAGGGGTCTTGCTGTCGCGGACACAGAGACGGGGGAGGAAGACATGGCGCCCATACCCAAGCGCGGGACCATCGCTGTCACCGGGGCGGCGGGGTTCCTCGGCGGCTGGACGGTCCGGCTGCTGCTGGGCAAGGGGTACCGGGTCCGGGCCTGCGTCCGCGACACGGAGGATGCGACGCGGACAGCCTTCCTGAAGGCCATGCCCGGCTACGCCTCGGGCCGGTTGACCCTTCACGCCGCTGATCTTGACCGGGACGGCTGCTACGACGACATCTTCCGTGGCTGTCATGGCGTGGCCCACATCGCCCACGTCAGCACCTACGACGACCCCGCCTATGTCGCCCGGGTCTGCGACCACATCATCAGGAGCGTGGAGGCCTCGGGCAGCGTGACGCGGGTGGTCCTGACCTCCTCGATCGCCGCGGTGATCTCCGAGGCCGACATCTACGAGGTGGCCCGGCGTCCGGTCTTCTATGAAGACCGGTATCCGGACGAGACAAACCCCAAGCGGACGCCGGATCGGGGTCAGGGCTACTCAATGGGCAAGCTGCACGCCGAGCGCGCCTTCGCCGAAGCCGCTGAGTCCAGCGGTCGCTGGGACGCCATTACCTGCTGTCCCGGCGACAATCTCGGGCCCATCCTATCCGCTCACCAGAAGGACATGGGCCCCTGGCAGCACAACATCGAGATGATGCTGCTGGGCAAGTACTTCCAGAACGGGGCCTACCGTCCCTGGATGACCGTCGACGTGCGTGATGACGCCCTCTGCCACATCGGCCTCCTGGAAAGCACCGAGGTGGCCAATGGCGAGCGCTTCATCGCCTGGTCCACGGACATGCGGAAGGTCGAGGACATCTGCGCCGACATTGACAGGCTCCTGCCGGAGATCGGCCATGACACGCCCGAGGTGACGGATCCCTTCCCCGAGCGGATCCAGGCGCGGGAGGCCGAACTCCGGGCGGTCTGGGCCTTGGCGGACCTCAGGAACGACCGCATCCGCGCCGTCACCGGAATCGAGTTCAGACCCCTGGACGACTCGATACGGGACTGCGTGGAGAGCCTGCTGTCGGTGGCGGGCGTGAAACCGAAGGTGCGGTCAGTTTCCGCCCGATATCTGCAGGCCGGGGGCCCTATGGTTTCGAAGACGGCGGACGCCGGCTTCAAGGCTCGACAGGAATGGCGTTGAACTGGCGCAGGGCGTCGCGGGTGCTCGTCAGGCCGGTCCAGCCGCCCGTGAACAGGACGTTGTCGATCTTCCAGCCGTTGTCGTTGACCAGCTTGACGTCGTCGGTCCACCGCGTCTTGTAGCCCTTGTTCTTGAAGGTCACCGCCACCGAAGCCCGGTCGCCGATCACCCGCGCCGGGCCCATCTTGTAGCTGGTGTAACCCTCGTAGAGGCCGGCGAAGATCTCGCCCTCCAGGATGTTGGGCTTGTCGGTGGGGTTTGGCCCGGCCTTGGTCCGAGGGGCGGACTCGACCTCATTGTCCCGGGCCCGCTTGACCTCAGCGGCGAGACCGGGACTCAGCCGGGCCAGCTCAGCCTGGCGGAAATCGCCCTCGTAGGTGTTGTAGAAGCTTCGGACGGCCGCCTTGGGCGAGGTGATGCCGTCGGGCGCATGCTGGCAGGCGGAGAGGGTCAGAAGGCTTGCGGCGGCGAGGATGACGGGGCCGGTGTGGCGGATCATGGTCGGGCTCCGGAAACTGAGGCCCCGACCCTACCAGCGCCGCGGCGGGCAGGGTAGGGGCGTTGATCCACAGCCGTGGCGCTGCTCTGCGCCGCCCCTAGGCTAATTACTCCAGGTACATCGCCTTCAGCCGGCTGAGCTCCGCCGGGCCGATCCCGGCCTCCGCCTGGAGATAGGCGGCGACCGACCCCCATCGAAGATCAATTTCGTCCAGGGCGTAGGCGAGATAGCCCGTCCCCACGCTGTCCCTGAGCGGCTGCGGCGTCAGGTACTTCGGGTCTTTCTGGTACTGGGCGAACACCGCCGCGCCGGGATTGGCGGCGATGAGTTCCGGGGTCAACCTGGGCATCTCGTGCTGCGGCTGGCGATAGGTCGTAGACAGGTGATAATCCGCCATGACCGTCTTCACGGGCACACCGAGCGCCCGCAGGATCAGGGCCGTGGCGAAGCCTGTCCGGTCCTGGCCAGCCGAACAGTTGTAGACTACAGGCCCCTCGTTCCGGAGAAGGCTGGCGAACAGGATCTTCATCTGGGGCGCAAGCAGATCCGGAAAGCCGCGATAGATCGCCTCCATGTCTGGGGTTGTCCCGTTCCGCCCCAGGGCCATCGCCCCAATGGAGTAGCCTACGGTGGTGGTGGCGACGCCCTCGATCCGCGAGGGCGCCAACACCCGTTCCTCATTGGAGCGCAGGTCGATCATCTGTGTGAGACCCAGGTCGCGGACCCGGCGAAGATCATCTTCGGTCAGCGAGGGCGTCGCTCCGGAGCGATAGATCCGGCCCCAACGGACGGTTCGGCCGTCGGAGGTCCGATAACCCCCGACATCGCGGAAGTTCGACCCCTGGGTCAGGGGCAGGATGCGCTCCGCGACCCGGACTGTCTCGCCGTCGGTGACATCCACCAGGAGGAAGTAGGGTCGGCTGATCAGATCGGCCGCCAGTTCGTGCCGTCCGTCGCCGTCATCGTCGGAAACCAGCTGCATCGTCTCCTTCGGAGCGTCGGGCCGATCTGCGACATAGACGTCGACCGGGCCCCGTGCGGACCAGGTCACCAAGATGCGGTCCGGCGAGGCGCGTTCGACCTTCTCGGAGGCGACGCGGGCCTGCGCGGCAGGGGCGATGAGGACAAGGGCCATGGCCCCAGCGAGGGTGAAGGACCTGAACATGGTTCGGGGATTCCTGGGGTCAGTAGCGGAACGAGATATCTAGGCCGTAGGTCCGGGGTTCATTGAACATGCCGAACACGCCCTGGGCCGCCGACGCCGCGGCGCTCCGGTAGAAGACGTGGGAGTCGTCGAAGAGGTTGCGAGACCAGAGGCTGAGTTCCATCTGGACCCGCTCTCCGACGGGAATGTCGCCCAGCGCCAGCCTGCCGTTCCAGACCCGCGAGAAGTCCGAGAAGGTGGCCTCACCGGAGGACCCGCGGTAGCCATCGGCCAGGTTGGCGTCGAGGTGTGCCCTCAGGGTCATCTCACCGACGGGTCGCGTGTAGCTGATCGAGGCGCTGAAGGCGTTCTTGGGCGTATAGACGATGTACACAGGCTGCAGCCGGCCGCCGGCGAAGGGGTTCGCCGCCAGGGGCAGGCGGCTGGTCGTGAAGGCATAGTTCGCCGACAGGGTGAGACCGGAGACGGGCGCTATGGTGAAATCCACCTCGAGGCCCCCGATCCGGCCCTCACCAGGGGCGTTCACGGTCTCGATCGTGCCCCGGTTGCTGTTGTTGAGGTTCACGGCGGAGAAGTCGATCTGGATGTCGGTGTATTCTGTCGTGAAGGCCGCCAGGTTGAGGCGGGCCCGCCGATCCCAGAATTCACTCTTCACCCCCGCCTCGGTGGTGGCGACCTGCTCGGCTCCGAAGGCCCGGTAACTGACCGAACGGGAGTTGGCCCCGCCCGCCCGATAGGCGGTTCCCCACTTGGCGTAGACGCTGGTGGTCTCGGTCAGGTCGAAGAGGGCCGACACCGAGGGATCGAAGCGATCATCCTCGAAGTCGAAGGTGAAGGCCGTCACCGCGCCGTTCACCCGGGTCAGCTCGCCGTCCTTCTTGTCCTGGGTGAAGCGCCCGCCCGCCGTCAGCCTGAGCCGCCCCTCGAGCGCGGCCGGGACCCAGGTGGCCTGGCCAAAGAGCGCCGTGCTGGTGGCCCGTGCGGTGCTCGCCCGGTCCGGGAAGGGCCAGCGAGCGCCTGCGAGCAGGCTGGGCAGCCGCGTGGCGGCCGTCCCCGTGGCGTTCCACTGCAGGGTATTCGGCGTCCAGGCGTCGTCGTCCCCCTCCTCGCGAAAGTAATAGGCCCCGACCACATAGGTCAGGTCGCCCAGGGTCCCGAGCGCCTGGATCTCGTGGCTCACCTGGTCCTGACGCAGGGAGGCGATGCTGTACCGGGCGAACTGTGCGTTCGGGACGAAGACGCCGGCGTGGGCTCCGATGGCGTTGTCGTACTGGCTCTGCTTCACCCGCCGGTAGGCTGAGATGGACCGGATTTCGAGGTCTTCGGACGGCGACCAGGACAGGTGCATGGACCAGCCCT
>NZ_JADCBG010000191.1 GCF_020253645.1 Phenylobacterium sp. | reverse complement strand
GGTCCTCCGGCGACAGCGGCTTCGGTCAGCCTCTCAGGCGGCGCGGAACGACCAGCCCGGCCTTGCTCCCGAACAGGCCCGATCCGCCCCTGTTCAGCGCGAATACGGGACGGGCCAAGGCCGCAAGGTCCCGCCCGGAGGCTCCGACGCCCCGGCCCTGGCCCTGGTCCTCAGGCTGCCGCGCTAGGCCGGGCCTTGGTGCGCTCGAACCAGCCCCGGATGTTCCCCGCTTCTTCAGGTATCGGCTGTCCGACCTGGGCCCCGAAGGCGAGGAAACAGAAGAGCAGGATGTCCGCCAGGGTGAAGCGCTCGCCCGCCACCCAGGTGCGCCCCGCCAGAAGACCATCGAGCCAGATCAGACGGTCGCGGGCGATCTCCTTGAGCTCCTTGGCGCCGTCCGCTCCCACCAGCTTGATGCGGTTGGCGAACAGGGCGCGGCCCTCCGCCGCGCGGAAGCCGTTGGCCATCGGCTCGCAGATGTTCAGGTCGATGCGGCGCACCCACATGCGGGTCTCGGCGCGCTCCTCCGGCGTGGAGCCGATCAGGGACGGGCCCGACCCGACTTCTTCGAGGTACTCGCAGATCGCCGTGATCTCGGAGATCGTCCTGCCATTGTCGAGCTCAAGAGCCGGGAGCTGACCGGCGACATTGACGGTGGAGTTGAAGGGCGGTCGGCGGTTTTCGCCGCCCATCAGATCAACTTCCTGCCTAGGGATGTCCAGGCCCTTCTCGGCGATGAACATGCGCACCACGTGCGGATTGGGTCCGACGGAATTGAAAAGCTTCATCCTGGGTCTCCTGATTGTGCGCCGATTAGCCGGAGCCTTGCGGGAGCCGTCAAGGCGGACCTGACGTCAACACGCCGGTGCTTGTCGCTCCGGGCCTGTCGCGCCTAGGCTGGGGCCAACCTTGGGGAGACACGACATGACCGATCAGCCCATCCTCCTGACCGACGATCCGGCGCCGCATATCCGGCGGCTGACCCTCAACCGGCCCGATAAGCGCAACGCCCTGTCCAACGCTCTTCGCGGCGAGCTCTTCAGGGCCCTCGAGGCGGCGGACCAGGACCCGGAGGTCAGGGTCATCGTTCTCCGTGGCGCAGGGACCTGCTTCTCCTCGGGATACGACCTCGCCGGTGTCGGCGCGCTCCCTTTCCACACTGCGGGCGGGCAGGGGCAGTGGGCCCGTCATGTCGTGGAAGGCTGCTTCCGGATGTGGGACATGGCCAAGCCGATCATCGCCCAGGTTCATGGGTGGTGCCTGGCCGGCGGTTCGGAGCTGGCGGTCGCCTGCGACCTCGTCTACGTCGCCGAGGACGCCAAGATCGGCTATCCGGCTGTCAGGACGATGAGTCCGCCGGACAACCAGTATCACGCCTGGATCGTCGGGATGCGGGCGGCGATGGAGCTGATGCTCACCGGCGACGCGTTCGACGGCCTTGAGGCCGTAAGGCTCGGCTTCGCCAACCGCGCCTTCAAGGCCGAAGTGCTGGAGGCCGAAGTGCTCGCCATGGCTGAGCGGATCGCCCGGGTCGATCCTGAACTGGCCCAGTTGAACAAGCGCCTTGTCCACCGTCAGATGGAGGCGATGGGGATGCGGGCCGGCATACGGGCCGGCACGGACCTCCATGCTCTCGGGTGGCACACTCCGGCGAGCCGCGCCTACATGGCCGAGCTCAGGCAGGGGGTCACAAAGGCGCTCACGAGCCGGGACTCAGCCTTCGGCGACTACCGGACCGGTCAGAGGTCTGCCGACTGACCTGGGAGGGGGCTTCCTTCAGGCGGAGACGGTGGCCTTGGTCAGGCTCTTGGTCAGGATGCCGACAGCCGCTTCACGGTCAATGCGCTCAATGGCGGCCACTTCCCGGGCCATCCGGTCGAGGGCTGACTCGTAGAGCTGTCGCTCTGAGTAGGACTGTTCCGGCTGGTTCTCGGCCCTGTGCAGGTCTCGCACCACCTCGGCGATCGAGATCAGGTCGCCCGAGTTGATCTTGGCTTCGTATTCCTGAGCGCGGCGCGACCACATGGTGCGCTTCACCCGGGCCCGGCCCTTGAGGGTGGTGAGGGCCTGGCTGACCACATTGCCCTCGGCCAGGGATCGCAGACCCGAGACCCGCGCCTTGGCGGTGGGCACCCGCAGGGTCATTTTCTCATGGTCGAAGGTGATGACGTAGACTTCAAGAGAATAGCCGGCGACCTCCTGGGTCTCGATCCCCTGGACCTGGCCTACGCCATGCGCAGGATAGACCACGTGATCGCCCACCGAGAACTGAAGACCGTCCTTGCTCATATTGTGATCCCTTCAACGCACCGCGGCGTTTCGCCGTCCAGTTCCTGGCCTTCCGCCCAGAGACAAACGGTCCTGCCCCGCAAAACGTGCGGGTCCGGCCCTGTCTGTTTCCGATGGCTTCCTGTCAGGACACCCTTCGCCTTCCAGGGGCGGAGGTCGACGGCGAGCGACGACTTGTGAACACAAACGCCCCGACGGGACTCCGTCGGAACCACTGGGAACATATCACAAAGCTGAGATCAAAGAAAGGCTTGCGCCGTTCAGGCCTCAGGAGCCCTTGCCCGGCTTCTCGCTGAAATACTTCTCGAACTTGTCTGTTTCCCGCTCGAACTGGGCGCCGTCGGCCGGCGGTTCGCCCTTCAGGGTGATGTTGGGCCAGACCTTCGAGTACTCGGTATTGACCCGCAGCCACTTTCCGTCCGGCGTATCCTCGGTATCCGGCTTGATCGCATCCACCGGGCACTCGGGCTCGCAGACCCCGCAGTCGATGCACTCATCGGGGTTGATGACGAGGAAGTTCTCGCCCTCGTAGAAGCAGTCGACCGGACACACCTCCACGCAGTCCATGAACTTACATTTGATGCAGGGGTCCATGACGATATAGGTCATCGCGGCTCTCCGCCTCCGGGCTCAGGTCGCTTCCGGCGCGGGTTCTCGCGGTCCTCGCCGGGGTTGTCAATGCCGACCGCCTTCAGGGTGCGGGGGACAGTCTCAAGACCTGCGACGTCGCCGCCTCGACCGCCCGCCGGCTGTAGACCAGCGGCAGATAGCCGCCCTTCGCCCAGACCGGGAAAAGATCCCGCGCGTGCGGGCTGTCGACATCTCCGGCCTGGCCCGGCGTGTTGATGAACCGACTGGCGTCCCAGTCGCCGACATCCAGAACCATCCGGAAGGACGCTCCCGAGGTCACCCTGAAGTCGCCGGCGCGCCAACTCGCGGCCAGGGGCGAGAGAGCGGTCCCCGCCAGAGGCTCAGGCCCCACCTTCAGACCCTCTGACTCCGATTCTTTCGCAAGAGGCGCCAGCAGATGGGTGAACTCAGCCTGGTGAAGCCTGCCCCAGGCCCAGGCCGAGGGATCGGAGCCGAGGCGCTGAGCAACCTCCGCCACCGCCGCCTCCAGACTTTGGATCAAAAGGGCGTCGCGAGCCGTCCCGGGATTCGCGCCAAGCTCCGGTCCCGGAGAGTCCAGAAGGTCCATGACCGCCGCGAGATCGCCGCCACCGATCAGGCCGCGGGCCCCCTCAGGCGCAGCCCGTGAGACAACCGCGGGACCGAGGTGCTTTCCGGTCCATGTCAGAAAAACGACCGCCGCCGCGCTGTCGACCTCGGCCCTTCCATCCCAGTCGCGCAGGAGCTCCAGGGCCTTCGCCGTCAGAGGATCGGCGGAACTCAGCGGCGCAAGGAGACGAATGAGCCGGCGAGACGTGATGTCGGTCGGATCCGTCTGGAGAGCCATGGCGTCCTGCAGGCTGATCCGGCCGCCGGCGCCGAGCACTTCATCGATCCTTTGCTGACGCGCCGGGTTCGCCCACTCGAAACCGACCTTGTGCTCAGCCACGGGATAATCCGGAGGCAGGTTCATGGCGTTGGCTGTGGCGATATAGCCCTCTGCGGGATCCACGCGGGACGGCAGTTGATCCTGCGACAGGAAGCCCCGCCACTCGTAACGCCCGTCGCCGGGGACCGGCAGCAGACCGTCCCAATTCGGTCTCGCCGGGGCGCGGCCCGCAGCGACCCACCCGATACGGCCCGTGACGTCGGCGTAGACCTGATTCTCGCTCGGCGTGCCCCAGTTCGCGAGGGCGTCCTTGAACTCCGGCCACGAGCGGGCGTTCATGTAGCCCAGCGAACCGAAGTAGGCGGCGGCGCCGGGTTCGGCCCAGACGGAGCGCAGGGCGAAGGCTCTCTGGCCCGCAGCGTCGGCATGTATGACCGGGCCATGCCGTGTGAACTTCAGGTCGACCTCCCGAGGGGCCTCCCCGCGCACCTCGATCCGCTCTCGCACCGTCTCCATCCTCTCCCAGCCGTCTCGGTAGCGATAGAGTCCAGGGTCCTCCGGCGAGGTCTGGTAGACGTAGAGATCCTCCTGGTCGGCGTAGAAGATGGTCAGCCCGAAGGCGATGGCCCCATTGTGGCCGATCGAGACGCCGGGAAGTGCCGGTTCGCCCGCGCCGATGACCGACATGCCAGGAGCTTCGAG
>NZ_JADCBG010000190.1 GCF_020253645.1 Phenylobacterium sp. | reverse complement strand
TGTATTAGGGCGTGGTCCGCGCTACTTCCGCCCGCCGAGTTTCAGGAGTGATCCCATGAGAGCGGATGTCGAGGCTGCCAAGGCCGACATCGAGCAGTCGATCGCGCTGCTCAGGAGGCGACTTTGACTGGGATGTCGCGCTTCGAAAACTGCATGAGCTGAACGCCCGGGTCGAGGACCCCACCCTTTGGGACAGGCCCGATGAAGCCCAGTCCGTCAGTCGCGAGAGATCCCGGCTGGGCGCCTCGGTTGAGGCCGTCCTTGGGCTCGAGCGGGATCTGTCCGACGCCGTAGGTTACGCTGAACTGGCGGATGAAGAGGGTGACGAAGCCAGCCTCGAGGAAGCCCGGCGGCAGCTGAGGGCGATCCGGGAGCGGGCGGGGCGCGCAGAGCTCGAAGCCCTCCTGTCCGGAGAGGCGGATGGCAACGACGCCTTTCTGGAGGTCAACTCCGGCGCGGGCGGGACGGAGTCCTGCGACTGGGCGGGAATGCTCCTGCGGATGTACACGCGCTGGGCCAATGCCCACGGCATGAGTGTGGAGTTCCTCGAGGAAACCCCGGGCGAGCAGGCCGGCATCAAGTCTGCGACCATCCAGATCAAGGGCGCCAACGCCTACGGATGGTTGAAGACCGAAGCCGGCGTCCATCGTCTGGTGCGGATCTCGCCCTTCGACGCCGCGGCCAAGCGACACACAAGCTTCGCCTCAGTCTGGGTCTATCCGGTGGTCGACGACACCATCGTGATCGACATCAATCCGTCGGATGTCCGGACAGACACCTATCGGGCCTCGGGGGCGGGCGGCCAGCACATCAACAAGACGGACTCAGCGGTCAGGCTCACCCACGTGCCGACGGGTGTGGTTGTGGCCTGTCAGACCGGGCGTTCGCAGCATCAGAACCGGGAAGAGGCCTGGCGCATGCTGCGGGCCCGACTCTACGAACTTGAGCTCCAGAAGCGTGAGGCGGAAGCCCAGGCGCTTCAGGACCAGAAGACGGATATCGGCTGGGGGCACCAGATCCGCTCCTACGTTCTTCAGCCCTATCAGATGGTCAAGGACCTCAGGACCCAGGTGGAGACATCCGACACCCAGGGCGTGCTGGATGGAGATCTCGACGCCTTCATGGGGGCCAGTCTCGCGCAGCGGGTCGGAGTCACCCGGGAAGGCTGACGCCTCAGGGACTTAGCTCGCCCCCGAGGCTGTCTGGGCCGGAATGGCCGCAGGCTTCGGGCGCTGGAGCTTGATGCTGCGCCCTTCGAAAGAGGCGCCCGGTTCAATAGCCAATTGCTCGGCGGTGATATCGCCCTCGACGCCCGCGGAGCCATAGAGGCGCACCAGTTTGGCGACGATGCCCCCCGTGATGCGCCCGCGGACCTCGACCGTCTCCGCCGTGACCTGTCCCTCAATGCGGCCCGTCTCGCCGACCGCCAGTTTCTCGACTCGGACATCGCCCTTCACGAGGCCATCGATCTGGACTTCGCTGTCGCTCTGGATGGAGCCTTCAACGCTGAGGTTCTGCGCCAGCAGGGAGGCTGGGCGTGGGCGGTTCCGGGCCGCAGGGTCTGCGGCCCCTCCAGAGCTGGAGGCCTCCATGGGAAGGCTGACTGAGCGATTATCCGGCTTGGGTGTGGGCTTGCTGAACATGTTCACCTGCGCGGAGGAAACGATAGGGATTCACGGCCCTGCCATTGAGCCAGATTTCGTAATGCAGATGAGGTCCGGTCGAACGCCCCGTATTGCCAAGGGCGCCCACCCTCTGACCGACCGCCACCCTCTGCCCGGGCGACACGGCGATTGCGGAAAGGTGTGCGTAACGGGTCTTGAAGCCCCGCCCGTGATCCACCTCGACCGTCTTGCCGTACCCGGACCGAACGCCCGCATAGGACACCACGCCAGGGGCGGTGGTCAGGATTGGCGCACCGAAGGCCGATACGAAGTCGATCCCGGCATGGAAGGCAGGACGCCCGGTGAACGGATCAAACCGGACGCCAAAGCCGCTGGTTCGACGGGCGCCGTTCGCCGGGTGCGAGAAGGGCAGGCGCGCTGCAGTTTCCGACAGGGCGTTGGCGGTGGAGAGGTTCTCGGCGGCTCGCTGGATTCGGGCGGCGAACCGCTCATCGACGTCCAGGACTGCGGCGAGCGCTCTCGGATCGGGGGCTTCCAGCAGGGGACCTCCCGACGCGGCCGGCGAGGCGTAGCTTGAGGGCGCAAGACCCGCCAGACGAAACGCCAGTCTGAGGCGGTCTGCACGGCTGCGGGCGTAGTCCTCCGCCGCGTCCACCAGACGCTCCTGGCTGGCCTGCACGCCCGCGATCCGCTCAATCGGGTCGTCCTCCGGGGTCGACGAGCTTCTCAGGGCGGGGGCGATGGCCGCCATGGCCCCGGGCTCGCCCTTGAGATCGGTCAGGAGGGGGGCCAGGGCCGCATGGCGCTTCTCGATGGAGTCCGCGAGGCCGCCCAGGGTCGCGCCGGAGGCGTTCAGTTGAGCAACGGCGCTGTTCAGTCGGGCTTCGCGGTCCGCAACCCAGCGTTCCGAACGGGCCTGCATCTCGGCCAGTTCCTGGTCGCTTCGCGACTGTGTCACCGCACCGATCAGGATGGCGATGAACGAGATGATGATCCATGTCAGGAGCCCGACGCCGGCAGCGGCGAAAATCATCTGTCGGGCTGGCGTCAGGACCACGCCCCTCATCTCCCCTCCGGACCGGAGATAGAGATGCCTTTCGGGGAACAGGGCCTGGACCAAGCTGCGGAGTTGCGCGAGACGCGACATGCTCACCTTGCCGTCAACCTGCGGGGACGCAGTTATTGTCTGGTAACCCCTCCGAAGGCAACCCGCTGATTCGCGGATCGCCCGGGGGAGGTCTGCGGGCCTCAAAGTGACTGGACGGCCTCCAGGACCTCCGCGGCGTGTCCGGGCGCCTTGACCTTTCGCCAGATCCTGCGGATCGCGCCCGTGCCGTCGATCACAAAGGTCGATCGGTCAATGCCCATGTACTGGCGCCCGTACATGCTTTTCTCGACCCAGGCGCCATAGGCTTCGATCGTCACGCCCTCAGGATCGGAGCCCAGGGGTATAGCCAGGCCGTACTTGGCGGTGAACTTCCCGTGGCTGGCGACCGAGTCTTTGGACACGCCCAGGACCGCGGCTCCCGCCGCAGCGAAGTCAGCCGCCAGGGCCGTGAACTCCTGCGCCTCCTTCGTGCACCCGGACGTGTCGTCCTTGGGATAGAAGTACAGGACGAGGGTCTTGCCCGCGAAGTCCGCCAAACGGACCGGCCCGTCGGCGCCCGCCATCTCGAACTCGGGCGCCTTTGCGCCGACATCCAGTTCCGCCATTTCCAGCTCCTCAGGGTTCGATCACGAGCCTGACCCGGCGCTTGCCGGACCTCAGCTCCGCTTCGGCGCCGCTGACGGCGACATTGGCCTGGGGATCGACGACCTTCTCGCCATTGATCCGGAAGCCGCCGTTGGCGATCTGCTTGCGCGCCTCGGAGTTCGATGCGGCGAAGCCCGCCGCCACCATCAGCGCGACATGGGATGTGGCGGCGAGTTCGGAGGCTTTCAAGGCCAGGGTCGGCATGTCGGCCGAAAGCCCCCCTGCCTCGAAGGCCACCCGCGCGGCTTCCTCGGCCGCCGCCGCCGCCTCGGCGCCGTGCAGCATCCGGGTCGCCTCGGTGGCGAGCACCTTCTTGGCGTCGTTGATCTCCGCCCCCGAGAGGGCCTCCAGCCGGGCGACCTCGTCCAGCGGCAGGTCGGTGAAGAGCCG
>NZ_JADCBG010000019.1 GCF_020253645.1 Phenylobacterium sp. | reverse complement strand
CTGGATTCCGGGGCAGGGGGCGCCGCTCAGACCGGTGGGGTCTCCAGCCAGGTTTCGCGCAGGTGCTCGGCTGCGACCGCGTCGACTCCGAGGTCTGCAAGGTAGGCCTCGACGGAGCCGGCCTGCCGCCGGATGGCGCCGAAAGCCTCCACCAGATAGGACGGGTCCACGCCCAGGAACGCCCGCACGGCCGTCTCCGACGGCCGCCGGCCGAGGCTTGCGGTCATGGATTCGGTGACCTGGTCCAGCCGCGTTTCGATCCGGGCGGCCAGGTTGGTCAGCTCGAAGTCCGCCAGGATGTCTGTTTCTCCCACACCCAGCAGGTTGTGGGTCAGGGCCGCCAGCAGCCCGGTCCGGTCCTTTCCCGCAGTACAGTGGATCAGCACCGGACGGCCCTCGGCGAGGGCCTCGAAATAGCGCCGAAACAGCTCCAGGTGGCGCGGCTCGAAGGGCGCCTTGCGGTAGTAATCCCGGAAGAAGGCCCGAGCGCTCTCCGCCGACAGGTCCGTCTCGCGCAGGAAGGCGACATGCGGCGGTTCAGCCTGATCGCCGGCGTCGCAGTCGATCACGCGCCCGGCAAAGCCTCCGGGCCGACGCGACGGCTGGTTCGCCCGCTCGGTGGGTCGTCTCAGGTCCACCACCGCCGCCAGATCCAGGCCTGCGATCTGCGAGAGGTCTGAGTCGGTGGCGCCGCCGTGGTGGGCCGAGCGCCAGAGCCTGCCGCGCACAATCCTCCGGCCGCCGGGCACGGCGTAGCCGCCGTAATCTCGGAAGTTCTCGACGCCCTCGAGGGGCAGAATCCGGTCTTCTGGGGTCATGGCGCGATATCCTGGACTGGATTTGTGACGATGTCGGGAAGGCTGGCCTGGAGGAAGGCCTCGACACCCCCTGAGACGGCGGACAGTCCCTTATAGCGGCGGAAGTCGGGTGGCGCTTCAGCCCAGGCCCGGGCGAACGCCGCGAGGGCGGAGGGCTGCAGGGCAAGGCTGCGCAGTGGCGTCTTGTGGATGCGAATGGTGAAGAGCACGCCCCCGGTCCGGGGCAGGCGCCTCAGGGTCTGGCGCTCACAGCGCAGGAAGAGCCCCCGGCCTGAGGCTCCGGGCCTCTGGCGCGCCGCCCTCGCCCGCGCAGCGGCGGCATCCGGCGCGTGCAGATCACCAAGCGGGGTGACGGTCCAGTTGCGTCGCTCGACGACAGTGTCAGGCGGCAGGTTATCGAAGATCCTCCGTACACGAAGCAACAGGATGTCGACGAAGCCGGGAACCGGACCGTGCAGTTCCGCGAGCGACCGGCCCAGAGCCTCGTCGGCCGTAAAGAAGGAACCGGCGCAAAGACTGAGGGCCGTGACCGACCAGTCGCCGTCCCGGCGCTCCATGAGAACCAGGTCATCCGGGATCCGGCGTGCAGCCCGCAACAGGGGCGGCAGGTCCGGGCCGGAAATCCGGACGTCCAGGGCGCTGGCGACGAGGCCCGCGGCCTCGGCCTGCCCGGGGCGGGAGCCCACGACCTCCCCCCAGACCCTTCCCGGGACCCGCTTGAGAAGCGCGTCCTTGCGTCTCCAGGGCCGCGCTTCGCCGCCCTCGAGCCAGGCTCCGGGATCGATCCGCCTCAGCCCAATGCCGAAACCCGGCGGCCCGGCCCAGGGCGGATCAGACATCAGGGGATCGAGGCGGGGAGGCATGGCGTGTCGAAGTCTAGCACCCCGACGCCTGTTCCCCTCAAGCCGGAACCATCCTAGTTTCCCGCCGGTCGCAAAGGGAGATTGGGCCATGGGCGTGGAAGCCGTGATCTGGGATTTCGGCGGGGTGTTCACCTCCTCGCCCTTCGAGGCCTTCAACCATTACGAGGCTGAAAAGGGCCTGCCCCGCGACCTGATCCGGACGGTCAACGCGACCAATCCTGACACCAACGCCTGGGCCTTGTTCGAGCGCGCCGAGATCGACGCCGAGGGGTTCGACCGGCTCTTCCACGAGGAAAGCGCGGCCCTCGGTCACCCCGTCCCGGGCCGGGAGGTCCTGCCCCTGCTGTCCGGACATCTCCGCCCGGCCATGGTCGACGCCCTGCTGGCCTGCAAGGCGGTCTTCAAGGTCGGCTGCATCACCAACAACATGGCCTCCAGCCATTCGCCGGGCTCGGATACGCCCATGGTCAGCGCCATGGGGCGGGTCATGCCCCACTTCCACGCCATCATCGAGAGCTCGAAGGCGGGGGTGCGCAAGCCCGACCCTCGGATCTACCTGATGATGTGCGAGCAGCTGCAGGTCGCGCCTGCGGCCTGCATCTACCTCGACGACCTCGGCATCAACTGCAAGCCCGCCGCCGCCCTCGGCATGACGGCCATCAAGGTGGTGAGCGAGGCCCAGGCCCTGGCCGACCTGTCGCGCGCCACAGGCCTCTCCTTCGGGGGCGCGGCATGAGCCGGCCGGTACGTATGGGCGCCATTGACGCCCTCGAGAAGCTGCCTCTCTGGAGCGACCTTCCCGGCGACCGCGACGCCATCTCGCGCACCTTCGTCTTCGCCGACTTCAACGCCGCCTTCGCCTTCATGGCCAGGGTGGCGCTGAAGGCCGAGCGCATGGACCACCATCCGGAATGGGCGAACGTCTGGAACCGGGTGGAGGTGACCCTGACCACGCATGACGCTGGGGGAGTGACGGCCCTGGACGTCGAGATGGCCGCCTTCATGGACGCCGCAGCCGCGGAACTCGGAGCCCGCTGATCTGCGTCAGTTGATCAGGACGTTCATGATCAGCAGCCGGGCGCCCGGCTGTCCTGCGGTCACGTCGACCTGTTTCTGAAGCAGCGGCGTCAGGAGATCCAGGTTGGGGGCGGCCCCGGCAGGGAGGTTGGCGGTATAGGCCGCCAGTCGCTGGGAAAGATCCGACCGCAGGCGTGGGACAAGAAGCTCCACCCGGGCGCGCAGCTTGGGATCCGGGACGTCCAGCCCGCTTTCAATGGACATTACGCCCCGGGTCCGGTTCGAGCGGACGACATTGGCGTTGATCACCGGCAACCGCATGAAGCTGGGAAGGCGGGCGCCGCCGCCGGCCGGCGGCGTAGGAGCAGCAGCCCACGCCTTGGAGACAAGGAGCAGAGGCAGTGCGGCGAGAACCGCGCGTCGGCGCATTCGGGACTGGACCCCGATTATGGTTAGCAATCTCTTTACGCTCCTTCCGTCAATCTCAGACTTCGGCGACACACCGCTTTGTCCCGGAGGCCATCCTTGAACCGATTCAGTACATCCGTGAGCGGGTTGGACAACAGCGTCGTCCTTGTGACCGGCGGAACCGGTTCCTTCGGGCGGCGTTTCATCGACGCTGTCCTGACCCGGGCCAACCCCCGCAAGCTCATCGTGTTCTCCCGGGACGAACTCAAGCAGCATGAAATGCAGGTCGAGATGTCCGCCCGGTTTTCGGCTGAGCAGATGAGCCGGATGCGGTTCTTCCTCGGTGATGTCCGTGACCGGGAACGGCTTACCCTCGCCCTGCGCGGGGTCGAGATCGTGGTCCACGCCGCCGCCCTCAAGCAGGTGCCCGCCGCCGAGTACAACCCCTCGGAGTTCATTCGAACCAATGTCGTCGGCGCGGAGAACGTTGTCTGGGCCGCTCTCGCCAACCGGGTTCGCAAGGTGATTGCACTCTCCACGGACAAGGCCTGCAATCCAGCCAACCTGTATGGGGCCACAAAGCTGGCGTCGGACAAGACCTTCATCGCCGCCAACAATCTTTCCGGGGATATCGGCGCGCGGTTCTCGGTGGTTCGTTACGGGAACGTGGTTGGATCCCGGGGTTCGGTCGCCCCCCTCTTCCAGCGGTTGATCGCCGAGGGTGCGACAGATCTTCCCATCACCGATCCGCGGATGACGCGCTTCTGGATCACCCTGAACCAGGGTGTGGACTTCGTGATCTCGTCCCTCGACATGATGCGGGGTGGCGAGATCTTCGTGCCGAAGATCCCGTCGATGAAGATGACCGATCTCGCCGCCGCCATGGCCCCGGACCTTCCCATACGGGTCATCGGAATCCGGCCGGGGGAGAAGCTGCACGAAATGATGATTTCGGCGGATGACGCCCGCCATGTCATCGACCTGGGGGATCGCTACGCCATTGAGCCCGCCTTCGTGGAGTTCTCCCGGGAGAGCTTCAGCAGGGACTTCCCCTCGGTGGAGGACGGCTTCTCCTACGCCAGCGATACAAACTCGGAGTGGCTGAGCCACGCGGGGCTTTTGCGGCTGCTCAATGACACCGGTGTCGAGGCTACGGCGACGGTGGGCAGGGCCTGAAGTGTCTGGCGCCGCCTTCCTCCCCTACGGCCGGCAGGACATCGATGCGGCGGACATCGCCTCCGTCACCGAGGCGCTCCAGTCCGACTTCCTCACCACCGGCCCCCGGGTCGAGGCCTTCGAGGCGGCGTTCGCGAGCGCCGTCGGCGCGCCCCATGCCGTGGCTTGCGCGAATGGCACCGCCGGTCTTCATCTGGCGATGCTCGCCCTCGGGATTGGCCCGGGAGACTGGGTGATCGCACCCTCCGTGACCTTCCTGGCCACCGCCAACTGCGCCCGGTTCGTCGGCGCCGAGGTCGTCTTCGCCGACGTCGACCCCGACACCGGCCTGATGACCCCAGGGGCTCTGGAAGAGGCCCTGCAGCGCGCGCCCGGCCCGGTCCGCGCCGTCCTGCCGGTCCATCTGAGGGGAGATTCTGCAGACCTTCCAGGTCTTTCCCGGATCGCCCGCAGCGCTGGCGCCGTCCTCGTCGAGGATGCGCCTCATGCGCTGGGCTCGGAGGTCGACTTCGGGGACGGCCCCGAGCGCATCGGGAGCGGCCGCTGGTCGGCGGCGGCGACCTTTTCCTTCCATCCGGTCAAGACCATCGCCACGGGCGAGGGCGGCATGGTCGTGACCGCCGATGAAGCCCTGGCCGCAAGGCTTCGCAGGTTGCGCAGCCACGGCATGGAACGGACAGCGGGCGCCGATCCCTGGCTGTACGAAATGCGGGAGCCCGGATTCAACTACCGGTTGCCGGACATCCTCTGCGCCCTCGGTCAGTCACAGCTGAAACGTCTCCCCGCCTTCGCCGCCAGGCGTCGGGAACTGGCGCATCGTTACGCCTCACGCCTCGCGCCCCTTGCTCCGCACGTCCGGCTGGCGGTCACGCCGCCGTGGAGCCGGCCCGTCCTTCACCTTCTGACGGTCCTGATCGACTTCCAGGGCCTGAACCGGCCGCGCCGGCAGGTGGTTGAGGCCCTGGCCGCGGACGGAATTGGCTCCCAGGTCCATTACATCCCCGTCCACTCCCAGCCCTACTATGTCGGGCGCTATGGTCCGCTCGACCTGCCCGGCGCCGCCGCCTGGTACCGACGCTGCCTCAGCCTGCCTCTCTTCCCGGCCATGGCTGACCTCGACGTGGACCGTGTCGTCCTCTCCCTCGCCCGGGCCCTCGGCCTGGACTGAGGCGGCCGACGGGATCAGCCGCGTGGCGGCGGCGGCCCGTAGCGGTTGACCCCCGGCTCGCCGACCATCAGACCCAGCTCGATCGCGGCCCAGACCAGCACCAGGACGAGGGGAAAGTCGAGAAAGCCCGTCGGCTGCGGCCAGACGCCCACCACCGCCGCGAGGATGACCGCCGCGATCCAGCCGTTGTGACCACGGTCATGCAGACGGCGGGCCAGCAGGCAGGCGCCGATCCAGACCAGCAGAGGCCAGACAAGCCAACCGGTGATCCACTGAAGGGCCCCGGAGGAGACCGCGTCGTAGACCACCGCGACCGCCAGCAGGACCAGGGCCGAGACCAGGAAGCCCCGCCGCCCCAGGCGCCCCTCGGCGCTGAGGAAGCGGGCGGCGAAGGTCTCACGCCCGTCGGAGGGAGGGGCCGGGTCGCTCATGCCATCCGCGCCGGGTCGCTCCGTCCCCAGGCCGGGCGGCGGGTGAAGGCCTCGAAGAAGGCGGCCAGCCGCGGGCGGCCGTCCCGCCAGGGCTCGGCGCCGAAGCGGAAGTCGAGATAGCCGAGGGCGCAGGCTGCGGCGATGTCGCAGATCCGGGCGTCGTCGCCAGCCTTCAGGTCGGTGGCCTCGAAGAGGTCGAGGACCCGGCGAATCTTCTCGCCCTGGCCCCGGCGCCAGTCGGTCCATCGCAGGGGCTCTGGCCGCAGGGCCTCCTCGTACCGCGCCAGCAGGGCCGCATCGAGCAGGCCGTCGGCGGCGGCGTGCAGGGTCTGGACGGTCCAGCGTTCGGGGCCGGACGCCGGACACAGCCGGCGGGCCGTCAGGCTGTCGAGGTAATCTGCGATGACCCGGCTGTCATAGAGGGCCTGGCCCTCGTCCGTCACAAGGACCGGGATCTTGCCCAGGGGATTCAGGACCGACAGGTCGGGATTCTCGGCCACCGGCGAGGCGGCGGCGCTTGAAACCTCGATCCGGTCGGCCAGGCCCAGTTCGGCGGCCGCCAGCCAGACCTTCCGGGCATAGGGCGAGGCAGGGGACAGGAGGAGCTTCATGACCGCATCTTGCCGCGCCCGGCGGCGCGAGGGTAGCGCCAATCGCACGCCTCAGGCCGGGTCGAACCTCAGCGGCGAGCCTCAGAAGGCCTCGGCAAGGTCGTGCTGCAGGCCTGGCGCGCCGGAGGTCAGGAAGACACGCCGCGCCGACTCGCCGCTGGCATACTCGGGGCGGCGCTCAAGGTAGGCGGCCAGGGCTTCGGCCGTGGCGTCAGGCTGGTGGACCAGGGGCGTTCCCGGCTTCAGGGCGTCCCGGAACACTTCCGAAATGATCTCATAGTGGGTGCAGCCGAGGATGGCCCTGTCGGGCGCCCGTCCGATACGCCGGGTGACGGCCTCGACGTGCGAGGCGACCGCAGCCTCAAGAACCGGGCGCGGCGCGCCGGACTCGATCTGCCCGGCGAGTTCGGGGCAGGACTCGACGAAGACCGCCACGTCCTGGCGGCGCTTGTCGATCTCGATCTCATAGACCCGGGAGGCCGCCGTGGCGGGGGTCGCGAAGACGGCCAGGACGTCGAGCTTCTCGACCTTGTCGCCCCTCCGCTCGGCTTCGTGTTCCCAGGGCAGGCCCGTGGCGGCCTCGATGGTGGGCACAATGATGCCCAGCACATTGGTCGGCCGCCCCCGGTCGGCCCTTACCGCCGGCAGCCAGGTCTGCTGCAGGCGACGCAGGGCGATGGCGGACGCCGTGTTGCAGGCCAGGATGACGAGGTCGCAGCCCTCCTCGAAGAGCCGAACGCAGCCGGCCCGGGTCAGGTCGACGATTTCCTCCCCCGACCGGCCGCCGTAGGGGGTGTGGGCCTGGTCCGCCAGGTAGACGAATTCGGCGCGCGGAAAACGCTCCACAAGCCTGCGGTGCACGCTCAGGCCGCCGATCCCGGAATCAAAGACGCCAATCGCCATGCCCCCGACTAGCCCGGCGAACGTCGGGGCGCCAGAGGTCCCCTGCGCACATGACGGAGCTGTCAGGTGACGGCCCGCCCGGATGCGCCTATTTCGGGACAAACGCCTCGCCAGAAGGAGTTCCCATGAAGCGTCGCACCTTTCTCGCCGCCTCAGGCGCCCTCGCCGCCGCCCAAGCCCTGCCGTCCGCCGTCCTGTCCGCGACGCCGGCCAACCCCCTGACCCTGCCCTGGTCGGGTCCTTTCGGGGGCGTGCCGGCCTTCGACAAGGTCCGTGTCGAGGACTTCCGGGGCGCCATAGACCAGGCCCTCGCGGTGGAGCGAGCCGAGATCGACGCGATCGCGCGCAACAAGGCGCCGCCGACCTTCGCCAACACGATCGAGGCGCTCGAGCTCACCGGCCAGATGACCTACCGGGTCCTGACCTATTACTTCATCTGGACCAGCACCCTGGCCTCCCCCGAAGTTCAGAAGGTGGAGGCCGAGGTCGAACCCCTGCTTGCCGCCCACCAGGACGCCATTCTCCAGAACGAGGCCCTCTTCCGTCGGATCGACGAGGTCTACACCCGGGGTTCCCGGGCCGGCCTGACGCCCGAGCAGAGTCGCCTGATGTGGCTCCACCACACACGCTTCGTGCGCGCCGGGGCCCGCCTGACGGGGCCGCAGAAGGCGCGCGTGGCGGCCATCAACCAGGAACTGGCGGGTCTCTTCACCCGGTTCAGCCAGAACCTGCTGGCCGATGAGACCGATTATGTCCTCTACCTGAAGACTGAGGCCGAACTGACCGGACTGCCGGACGACGTGCGGGCCGCCGCCGCCAGCGCCGCCGAAGCCCGGGGCCGCAAGGGTGAGTGGGCCATCCTGAACACCCGCTCCTCCATGGACCCCTTCCTGACCTATTCGGCCCGGCGGGACCTTCGCGAGAAGGTCTGGCGCACCTTCTACAGCCGGGGCGACAACGGCGATGCGAAGGACAACAACGACCTGATCCGCCGGATTCTCAAGCTGAGGGCAGAGCGCGCGAAGCTGCTGGGATACCCGACCCACGCCCACTGGCGACTTGCGGACACCATGGCCGGCGATCCCGACAGGGCCATGGAGCTCATGTCGCGGGTCTGGCCGGCCGCGGTCTCGCGCGTCCGCGAGGAAGTGGCCGAGATGCAGGCCCTGGCCGACGCCGAAAAGCTGGGCGTGAAGATAGAGGCCTGGGACTATCGCTACTACGCAGAGAAGGTGCGGGCGGCGAAGTACGACCTCGATATGAACGAGGTGAAGGGATACATGCAGCTCGACAACCTGCGCGAGGGCATGTTCTGGGTCGCAGGCCAGCTGTTCGGCTTCGCCTTCGAGGAAGTGAAGGGCTTGCCCGTCGCCCACCCGGACATCCGCATCTGGGAGGTCAAGGGCCGCGGCGGCGAGCACGTGGGGCTCTGGTACTTCGATCCCTACGCCCGCCCGGGCAAGCACTCCGGCGCCTGGATGAACGCCTACCGCGACCAGCGGACCCTCGGGGGGCGGGTCACCACCATCGTCTCGAACAACTCCAACTTCGTGAAGGGCGCCCCAGGTGAACCCGTCCTGATCTCCTGGGACGACGCCATCATCCTGTTCCATGAGTTCGGCCACGCCCTACATGGCCTTTGCTCAGCCGTGACCTATCCGTCCCTCTCGGGAACGAACGTCCCGCGCGATTATGTGGAGTTCCCCTCGCAGGTGATCGAGCGCTGGCTTCCCACACCCGAGGTGCTCAATCGCTTTGCCCTGCACCACAGGACCGGAAAGCCCATGCCGGCCGAACTGGCGACGCGGATCCAGAAGGCCTCGACCTTCCGCAAGGGGTTTGACGTGACCGAATATCTGTCCTCGGCCTTCATCGACATGAAGCTGCACCTCGCCGGCGATGCGGAGATTGATCCGCGCGCCTTCGAGAAGGAGGAGCTCGCGAAGCTGGGAATGCCCCGGGAGCTGCCCATGCGCCACCGGACGCCCCAGTTCCAGCATGTCTTCGCCGACGACGGCTACTCAGCGGGTTACTACAGCTACCTGTGGAGCGAAGTGATCGCCATGGACGCCTTCGGCGCCTTCACAGAGGCTGGCGGACCCTACGACCTGGCGGTTGCAAGGCGCCTCCAGGACACCGTCCTGAGCGTCGGCAACACCCTCGACCCGGCCCAGCAGTACCGGAACTTCCGAGGCCGCGATCCGGACGTGAAGGCCTATCTCCGGGACAAGGGCTTCCCCACCGCCTGACGCCGCCACCCCGTGAAGAGCCCCGTTCGGCTTGACTTTCGGGGTTTCCGGGCGCATTTCCGCGCCTCCTCCGGCGCAGTGCGGTTGCGCCCTCCACCGCCACGACCCCTGCCTCTGTGCAGGACGAGGGCGGCGAGGCCCCCCGTCGACGTGATCGTCCACGGGGGTCGACCGCGTTTGGGCCGGGACGCTTTGAACCGCTGAGTCCCGTGCAGAGATCGACATGTTCGACACCCTGACAGACCGCCTTTCGTCCGTCTTCGACCGGCTTTCCGGCCGCGGCGTGCTGTCCGAGAAGGACATCGACGAGGCCCTCAAGGAGGTCCGCACCGCCCTTCTCGACGCCGATGTGGCCCTGCCCGTGGTGCGCGACTTCATCGCCCGGGCGCGTGAGCAGGCCTCGGGCGAGGCGGTCATCCGCTCGGTCCGCCCGGCCGATCAGGTGGTCAAGATCACCTATGACGGCCTTGTGGAGATGCTGGGCGGAGAGGGCGCAGAGGGCCTGAACCTCAGCCTCAACCCGCCCACGGTCATCCTGATGGCCGGCCTCCAGGGCTCGGGCAAGACCACCACCGCCGCCAAGCTGGCCCTGCGCCTGTCCCGCGAGCGCAAGAAGGTCCTGCTGGCTTCCCTCGACACCCGTCGCCCGGCGGCCATGGAGCAGCTGGCGACCCTCGCGGTCCAGGCGGGGGTGGACAGCCTTCCCATCGTCGCCGGCCAGTCGGCGCCGGACATAGCGCGCCGCGCGCTTTCGGCGGCCAGGCTTCAGGGCTTCGACGTCGTCATCCTGGACACCGCGGGCCGCACCACGGTGGACGAGGCCATGATGGCCGAGGCGGCCGAGATCGCCGCCATCGCCCAGCCGCATGAGACCCTGCTGGTGGCCGACAGCCTGACAGGCCAGGACGCGGTGCGCACCGCCCGGGCCTTTCATGAGCGCCTGCCCCTCACCGGCCTGGTCCTGACCCGTGCTGACGGCGACGGTCGCGGCGGCGCGGCCCTGTCCATGCGGGCGGTCACCGGCCTGCCCATCAAGTTCCTCGGCGTCTCCGAGAAGATCGACGGCCTTGACGTCTTCGACGCCGCCCGGGTGGCCGGGCGGATCCTCGGCCAGGGAGACATCGTCGCCCTGGTGGAGAAGGCCGCCCAGGACCTCGATGCGGCCAAGGCCGAGGCCATGGCCCGCCGGCTGGCCAAGGGCCAGTTCGACCTCGACATGATGGCCGACCAGCTGGCGCAGATGAAGCGCATGGGGGGCATGCAGGGGCTGATGGGCCTGCTGCCCGGGGTCCAGAAGGTCAAGAAACAGATCGCCGAAGCCAATATCTCGGACAAGGCCCTGGACCGCCAGGCGGCGATCATCTCTTCGATGACCAAGGCCGAGCGGCGCAAGCCGGATATCCTCCAGGCCTCACGCAAGCGGCGCATCGCCGCCGGCGCAGGGGTCGACGTGGCCGAGGTGAACCGGCTTCTCAAGCAGCATCGCCAGATGGCGGACGCCTTCAAGATGATGAGCCGCGACGGCGGCAAGGGCTTCGCTCGCATGGCCGGCATGCTCGGCGGCGGTGGGGGAATGGACCGGCTCAAGGCCCTCGGCGGCGGCAAGGTCCCCACTGCGGACGCCGCCCAGCTCGAGCAGCTGGCCAAGCTGGCCGAGAAGCTCCCCGGCGGCGGGCTCCCGGGCAATCTCCCCGGCAATCTCCCTGGCGGCGTGAAGCTGCCCGGCCTCGGCGGCGGCCTGCCGCCGGGCTTCAATCCCTTCAAGAAATCCTAGAAAGACAAGGACACCCCATGCTCAGGATTCGTCTCGCCCGCGGCGGCGCCAAGAAGCGCCCCTACTATTCCATCGTCGTCGCCGACAGCCACTCGCCCCGCGACGGCCGGTTCATCGAGAAGGTGGGCGCCTACAACCCCCTCCTCAAGAAGGATGATCCGACCCGCGTGACCCTGAAGGTCGAGCGCATCCGCGAGTGGATCGCCAAGGGCGCCCAGCCCTCTGACCGCGTGGCGCGCTTCCTCGCCGCCGAGGGCCTGGTCGCCTGGCAGGCCGGCTCCAATCCCAAGAAGGGCGAACCGGGCCGCAAGGCCAAGGAGCGCGCCGAAGAGAAGGCCCAGAAGGCGGCTGACCTCGCCGCCGCCGCGGCCGCCGCCGCAGCAGCGCCCGCCCCTGAGCCCGAGCCTGAACCTGCGCCCGTCGACGAAGCGCCCGCCTCTGAGGCCCCGGCCGAAGCCGCCCCCTCGGAGGAGGCTCCGGCCGAGGAAGCCAAGGAAGGCTGATCCCCACGGCCCGGCGTCCTGCGCCGGGCCCTTCAGGGGCGCCTGTGATGTCAGATCGGCTGATCCTCGTGGGACGCATCGCCGGCGCCTTCGGCGTCCGGGGCGAGGTGCGCGTGACCAGTTTCACCGCTGACCCCATGGCCCTGGCCGGCTATCGCGACCTGCGGCGCGCGGACGGTTCGGCGGCGCCGGTCCTGTCTGTGGCCCGGCCGGTCAAGGGCGGCCTGGTCGCCCGGGCGGCGGGCGTGGACACCCGGGAGCAGGCCGAGGCCCTCAGGGGCCTCAAGCTCCACGTCCTCCGGGAGGCCCTGCCTCCGCCTGAAGAGGACGAATTCTACCTGGCGGACCTTGTCGGCCTGAGGGTCGAGACCACGGACGGTCATCTCCTGGGCCTCGTGCGCGGCGTCCAGGACTTCGGCGCCGGCGACCTCCTGGAGGTCAAGCCAGAAGCCGGGGCGTCCTTCTGGCTGCCCTTCACCCGGGAGGTTGTCCCCGAGGTCGATCTGGCGGGCGGACGGATCCTTGCGGTCCCGCCGGCCGAGACGGAATAGCCCGCCTCAATCCTTGCGAAGCCGCAGCAAGCCCTCCTGGGCCACGCTCGCCACCAGCTCGCCCGAGCGGGTGTAGATGGACCCGCGGATGAAGCCGCGCCCGCCCGAGGCGCTGGGGCTGTCCTGGGCGTACAGGTGCCAGTCGTTGAAGTTCACCGGCTTGTGGAACCACATGGCGTGGTCGAGGCTGGCCGACTGGAAGTTGCGTGTCTGCCAGTGCACGCGGTGAGGCCGCATGGCGGTCGACAGGAGGTTCATGTCCGAGGCGTAGGACAGGATCACCTGATGCAGGACCGGATCGTCGCCGATGGGCGCCCGGGCGCGGAACCAAGTCTCGCTCCTGGGTTCGCGTGCGTCGGGGCGGTCGCGGTCGAACAGGCTGGAGCCGTCCACCGGGCGCATCTCGATGGGCCGGGGCCGGGTCGCCCACTTCCGGGCCTCCTCGGGCATCTTCGCGAGGGCGGCCTTCAGGGCCTCGGCCTCGCTGGGCAGGTCGTCCGGGCCCGCCACCTCGGGCATCGGGGCCTGATGCTCGAAACCCTCCTCCGGCGCCTGGAAGGAGGCGGCGAGGTTGAAGATCTGCTTGCCGTTCTGGACGGCGATGACCCGGCGGGTGGTGAAGCTGCCGCCGTCCCGGGACCGGTCCACCTCGAAGATGATCGGCGTGGTCGGGTCGCCCGGCCGGATGAAGTAGCAGTGCAGGGAATGGCAGACCCGGTCCTCGACCGTGCCGTAGGCGGCCAGCAGGGACTGGGCGATGACCTGCCCGCCAAAGATGCGCCCCGGACCCTCGTTCGGCGAGACGCCGCGGAACAGGTTCACCTCCAGGCGCTCAAGCGCCAGGGTGTCGACGAGGTTTTCAGGCTGGGACATGGCTTCGGGATCAATGCTGCAGATGCGAAAGGGCAGGGCATAGAGCCAGAGGGCCTGTCGGGCAAGGCGAGGCGGGCCGTGGTAGTGTCTCAGTTTGAAATGGAGGCTAAGGCCAAGCTACCAGCCGCTCGAAATCTGAGTGCCACAACAGTTCCGGGATAGTGCGCCCGTTGGGCATGCTTACGAGCACGACTTGCAGTCCGGCCTTTCGCACATGCTTCATAGCCGGGACGCAGTCCGTATCGCCTGAAACGAGTATGACGCGGTCAACAGAACGCCGCTCCGAGAAGGTCGCCATGTCGAGGCCAATCCGCATATCGACGCCCTTCTGTTCAAAATCGGGCGCGAAATCGGCGTCGGTTGGCGCGGCGGGAGCAATGGGCATCTTCTTCGGCTTCCAACCGCGGAACTTCAGAACACCGCGGCGGATCGCGAAGAGATTCTTCGCGCCAAGATCGCGGAGCCATTGATCTGACGCCTTGAACTCATGCGGCGCGCCACTCACGGGTAGCTTCACTGTGCCTTCGTAGCGCGCACAGTCGTAATACAGAAAGCGAAGCGGCTCTTCGTCGGCCTCGACGCAGGCGTGAGCTACCTTCTCGATGTAGTCAGGATCGTACTTGTGCTTGGACGCTCGCGCCAATGCGCGAAGGTGTCCGCCGTCAATCAGAACTGCGACTCTGAGCTTGGAAATGGAAAGCCCCCAGACACTGCTGCGCTGGGGGCTCTCTGGATAGGTGCCCGCCTACGGGCGTAGCGGATATGGAAGCAGCATCTAGTGCTGCGTCCGTACTTGTCAATATCTTTCGCGGGTTAAGCGTTCCCTACGGCGCCCGCTTCTCGTACGGCCCACGCTCACCGGGGCTCGGGCGGCGCACTTCGATCTCCTCCGCGATCCGCTCCATGGTCCAAAGGTCCTTCGACACGCCAGCCGCCATCGCCGGCGTGACCTTCAGCGACTTGTGAATCCGCGCGAAATTGTAGTGCAGGAAGAAGAGCCCCAGGGCGTGCAGGTGGTTGTCGATCTTCTTTGGGAAGGCGTCCGTCAGGCGGGTGAACGCCGGTTGCCCATCCGGATCGAAAGGTTGGCGCGCTCGACGTTTGACGTTGAGACGTGCGGGATATCGGGGTTGCCTGTGACCGCGATCTTCCTGGCGCCAAGGCTTTCCGCCGGGCTGTGGCGGCCCGCCGGGGCCGTAGATCTTCACGGGCTGGGCGAAGTCCACATCATCGCCGAACGCACCCTCGACGGCTTCGACGTAAGCGCGATGGCCGTCCGACGTGATCTGGACGCGGTTGGCGAGACGCTCTTTCAGGTCTTCCATGAGCAGCCGCGCGCACGACAGGGTGCGGTCGCCAACGGCGTAGGTCACGATCAGCTTCGTGTCGGCTTCGATGGCCGTCCAGGTCCAAACGTCGCCAGCATCCATTGGCGCGGCCTTGGCCGAACCGGCGTTGCCTTGCTTGCAGTAGTTGAACGACCAGATTTCGTCGCACTGGACCTTGGACGCCTCGACGTTGCGGACCAGCTTGTCATGCAAGTCGATGGCGGTTTCGCCAGCGTCCACCAGTAGCTTCGTCACGGTGTTGATCGACACTTCCGCCACCCGCGAGATCGACCGGAGCGACGAGCCTTCAACCAGCATGTTGAGGATCAGGACGCGCTTCGCGAGGGGCAGCATGTTAATGCCCCTTTTATCTGAACTTATTGCTTGAGTGGCAAGCATTCAGTTGAAATCGAATTCGCGTTGCGGATCGTAAAGTCGCCGCAGATTCGTCTTGAACTCGTGCTTGTTGGCCGAAATTCGCAGTAGGGTCATGATGGTGATCACCTGGCTGCGGAAGTGGTCAAGACCCTGCTGTGGGGTGAGAAACTGATGATGCTTTCGCTTCCGGCGTCCGTTCTCAGATGGGTTGCTTTGATCAAGCGCCGGTAGAACAGGCTTTGGCATGCGCTCATATACGAGCTGGCGGATCAGCTTCCCTGCATACCGCGGGCCTCGGTTCTGAGGCTTTCTCTCCCACCCATAGACGCGATAGATCTCCTTCGTGAATTCATCCGGCACCGCCTGAATCCAGGGCCTATGCTCAGGCAGCAGATATGCCGAAAGGATCTTCTGTAGTTCGTTGGCGTCGCGCCGCTTTTGATATCCTGTGGCTTCGTCAATCAGAGCGATCAGGCCGACCCGCGTAAGGCCGGAAAGTATTACGCGACATCGGTGAGCAATCGCCGCTTGTTGCTTCTGTAACGCACCCTGATTGTCGGCAGCGATCACAGCTTCCGCCAATTCGATCAAGACATCCGACTCAAACCCATGTGCAGTTGTATTGCCGACGCGGAACTTGATTGGATTAGCTATTCTTGCGAGTAAATCATTGGAAACAAAGGCAGAAAGGCGGTTTTGGGCTGCAAAAAGCTCAAGACGATTCATACCCTTGACCATGGCCCCGCCCCTGGCCATTTCTAAGGCGCTCAATACGCCATTTGTCGCGATTACTCTTCTACCGTCATCGAGGACAAAGCAGGCAACCTCGATCCCGCCGATCCGAGCCGGTTTGTCCGGCGATCCCGCGATAGCATTTGCGCTCGCGTCACCCCATCGGGCCTTGGCCGCATCGCGCGCGATGCGAGAACGCTCCTGAGCTGACAGGGACCTCGACCGCGCCTCGCCGCCGAGTTTCTGTGGGGAATTAGTCATGTTCGCCTCATGCTTGCTGCATGAAGTCGGGTACTGCTTGCTGCGATTCTCAGCAAGCATAATCTCACTATGCTCCGATTACTGCTTGCTCCACCGCTTGGCCGCGGCCTTCTTCGCGATCTCCGACCGCTGCTCCGGCGTCAGGGCTGCGGCGCGAACGGCCCCGCCCTTCTTGCCGCCCTCGCGGTGGTGAGCCTTGCTGTCGTCGGCGGTGTCTTCGATTTCGCCAGTGGCGATCCTGCTAACCAACACAGCCAACCCGACAGCGTCGGCGGGGCGCTTGTCTCCGCGGGGCCCTTTAGGCATCGCTAGACCTCGTACGCATCAAGATCGCCCCGGAGACCGCGCAATACCTTTGCGGCGTCAAATCTGCCTCCGGTCTCTGCCGCCTGGATTGTGCCATTGAGCAATCCAGAGATTTCACCATCGTCAAACTTTCCTGAGATGTAGAGGTGCTTCAATAAGTTTCGCGTCAGCAGGAAAGTCGCCTGCGCTACCGCTTTGGGATCAGCGAACGGATCGGCCCTGGCGGCATCATAACGCCGACCTGGCCTAGGCGGAATGCTTGTCAACGCTGGCCGATTTCAAAGTGAGGCACCACCCGGGCCGTCGCAGGGACTCGAAAAACCGCCGGTCTTCGTCCACAAGCCCCGCATGTCCCGCGCCGCTCCCTTCGAGGTCACCGTCCTGACCATGTTTCCCGAGGCCTTCCCCGGGCCGCTGGGCGTTTCGCTGATCGGGACGGCCTGGCGGGAAGCCGGCCTCTGGTCCCTGGAAACGCTGGACATCCGGGGGTTTTCCAAGGATAAGCGCGGCTTCCTCGACGACACCCCCGCAGGGGGAGGTCCGGGGCAGGTGATGCGGGCGGACGTGATCGCCTCGGCGCTCGACAGCGTCGATCGGCGGGGACGGCCGCTTCTTTACATGAGCGCCCGGGGTCGGCCCCTGACCCAGGCGCGCGTCAAGGACTGGGCCGGCGGGCCGGGACTGATCGTCCTGGCGGGTCGGTTCGAGGGGGTGGACCAGCGGGTGCTCGACGCCCGGGGGTTCGAGGAGGTCTCGGTCGGAGACGCGGTCCTCGCCGGCGGCGAGGCGGCCGCCCTTGTGACCATCGAGGCCTGCGTAAGGCTCGTGCCCGGCGTCCTCGGCCAGGCGGAGAGCCTCAGTGAAGAGAGTTTCGAGGACGGGCTCCTGGAGCATCCGCAGTTCACGCGACCGCGGACCTTCGAGGGGCTTGAAATTCCGCAGGTCCTGCTCAGCGGCCACCATGCCCAGGTGGCGGACTGGCGCCGGGCCGAGCGGGAGCGCGCTACGCGGGAACGGCGTCCGGACCTCTGGGCCGCCTGGCTCGCCAATCAACAGGCAAAGGGCGAGTAAAGCCCGGTACGAAAGGACTGACCCATGAACCTGATCCAGGAACTGGAAAAGGAAGAAGCCGACCGCCTGGCCGCCAAGCGCGCCATCCCGGCCTTCCGCCCCGGCGACACCCTCCGCGTGAACGTGCGCATCAAGGAAGGCGAGCGGGAGCGCGTCCAGGCCTATGAGGGCGTCTGCATCGCCCGCCAGGGTCAGGGCATCAACGAGAGCTTCACGGTCCGCAAGATCTCCTTCGGCGAAGGCGTCGAGCGGATCTTCCCGATCCACTCGCCCAACATCGAGAGCATCGAGGTCAAGCGCCGCGGCGTCGTGCGCCGGGCCAAGCTCTATTACCTGCGCGACCGCCGCGGGAAGTCGGCGCGGATCGCCGAGCGCCAGATGACCGCTGCAGAGCGGGCCAGCGCCTCGGCCGCGGCGGACGACGGCGCCGAGGGCTGATCGGGCGCTGCGCCCGTCCCCCGGGCCGGGCGGCCTGAATCTTCGCCATGACTGGCTCCGGCCTTCGCGCCATTCTGCTAACCGGCGGTTCCGGCCAGGTCGGCCGCGCCCTGCGTGAGGCCCCGCCACCGGGCTTCGAGGTCGTGGCCCCGTCCCGGGTCGAGCTGGATCTGGCCGACGCCGCCTCGGTGGCGCGCTGGGTCGCCGCGCGACCCTGGGCGGCCATCGTCAACGCTGGCGCCTGGACCGCGGTGGATGCAGCTGAAACCCACCCCGCAGAGGCCTGGGCGGCCAATGCGCGCGGCGCCGCCGCCCTCGCGCGAGCCAGCGCCGCGCAGGGTTCTCCCCTGGTCCACATTTCCACCGACTATGTGTTCGATGGGGGGTTGGACCGGCCCTACCGTGAGGATGACCCGGTCGGACCTGTGAGCGTCTACGGCGCCTCCAAGGCGGCGGGTGAGATCGCTGTGGCCGCACTGAACCCGCGTCACGTGATCCTGAGGACCGCCTGGGTCTTCAGCCCCTGGGGCAACAACTTCGTCCGGACGATGCTGCGCCTTGGCGCGGAGCGGGAGACCCTTTCGGTGGTGGATGATCAGGTTGGCTGCCCGACTTCGGCCCTCGACATCGCTGCTGCGGTGGGCGCCATCTGCGCCCGACTCGGCGACCCGGGTGCGCCCTCCGGCGTCTTCCACTTCGCCGGGGCGGGCGAGACCACCTGGTTCGGACTGGCCTCGCGGGTCTTTCAGGGAACGGCGGCGGCGGGCCTGAAGGTTCCGGCCCTGTCGCCCATCGCCTCTTCGGACTGGCCGACGCCTGTGCGGCGCCCGGCGAACTCGCGGCTGGACACCACGCGGTTCACCCGCACATTCGACCTTGCGCCGCGTCCCTGGACGGAAACGGCGGACGAAGTGGTCGGCCGGCTCATCGCCGCCGCCCGGGAGGAGGAGAACCGCGCATGAAGGGCATCATCCTGGCGGGTGGCGCCGGCACACGGCTTCACCCCGCCACCCTGGCGGTCAACAAGCAGCTCCTGCCGATCTACGACAAGCCGATGATCTACTACCCCCTGTCCGTCCTCATGCAGGCGCGGATCCAGGACGTGCTGATCATTTCCTCGCCGGAATACCTGGAGAACTACCAGCGCCTGTTCGGCGACGGTTCGCAGTTCGGCGTACGCATGGCCTACGCTGTCCAGCCCAGTCCTGACGGCCTCGCCCAGGCCTTCCTGATCGGCGAGGACTTCCTGGCGGGTGACCGCGCCGCCCTGATCCTCGGGGATAACATCTTCCTCGGCGCGGGCATGTCCGGCCTGCTGGACGCCGCGGCCTCCCGGGAGACCGGCGCCACCATCTTCGCCTATGAGGTCGAGAGACCCGAGGCCTATGGTGTGGTCGAGCTGGACGGCTCGGGCCGCGCTCTGAGCCTTGAGGAGAAGCCCTCCCGCCCGCGATCGCGCCAGGCGGTGACCGGCCTCTACTTCTATGACCGCGACGTCGTGGACCTTGCCCGGCGAGTCCGCCCCTCGGCCCGGGGCGAGCTGGAGATCACCGACCTCAACCGCCTCTACATGGAACGGGGCGACCTCTTCGTTCAGAAGATGGACCGCGGCTTCACCTGGCTGGACACGGGCACGCATGACAGTCTCCTCGAGGCCAGCGAACTGGTGCGCACCCTTCAGAAGCGCCAGGGCCTGCAGATCGCCTGCCTCGAAGAGATCGCCTTCCTGAACGGCTTCATTGACGCGGACCAGGTCCGCAGGGCGGGTGAGGCGCTCTCGAAGACCGCTTACGGCCAGTATCTCCTGGATCTCGCCGGGCTCTGACGCGCGTGGGCTTGGCCGGCGGCCGTGATCAGCGTTAGTCTGGCGCGAAACGCCCGGAGGCCGCCCATGAAGATGATCGTCGCCGTGATCAAGCCAAGCCGACTGGACGCGGTCCTCGAAGCGGTTACCGAGGCCGGTGCGTCGGGCCTGACCGTTACGGAGGTGCGTGGCTACGGACGTCAGCGGGGCAAGACGGAGGTCTACCGCGGGGCCGAGTACGAGGTGAAACTCCTGCCGAAGGTCAAGCTGGAGATCGCCGTGCCTGTTGATATCGCCGACGCCGTGGTCGAGGCCATCACCCGCAGCGCCAACACCGGGAAGATCGGCGACGGCAAGATTTTCATCATGGACCTCGAAAAGGCCCTGCGCATCCGCACCGGCGAGGCTGACGCTGCTGCAATCTCGGGTTAGGTCCAGCGGGCCCCTCACGCGTCGGGAGACGCCCCGGTCGCAGTGACGGATCGGCGATCGCGGGCCCTGAGGGGTTGGGGCCGAAGCGCTGGATCACCCGCCTGTGACGTCTTCCCAGAACTTGCGGGCCTTGTTCAGGAAGCCGCTGGACTCCGGGTGCTGCTGTTCCCCACAGAGGTCAGCGAACTCCTGCATCAGAACCCGTTGGCGGGCGCTCAGCCGGGTCGGGGTTTCCACGAAGAGCTCGACGACCAGATCGCCCCGCTCCCGGCTGCGCAGGGCGGGCATTCCGCGCCCTCTGATCCGCACAGTGCGGCCGGTCTGGGAGCCCTCCGGCACCTTGACCGAGAGGCGGCCATGCGACTCGTCGCCATCAAGCAGGCACGGCGCCTCGATCTCACCACCGAGGGCGGCGGTGGTCATGGGGACGGGGACAGTGCAGTGCAGGTCCAGCCCTTCGCGCTCGAAGAGATCGTGCGGCCGGACAGAGACGAAGATGTAGAGGTCGCCGCGGGGACCGCCCCTGGCGCCTGCGTCTCCCTCTCCCGCCAGCCGGATCCGGGCGCCGTCATCCACGCCGGCGGGAATCCGCACCTGGAGGGTCCGGTTCCTCCGGACCTGGCCATGGCCGCGGCAGGTGGTGCAGGGGTCGCTGATGATCCGGCCTTCCCCGTTACAGCGCGGGCAGGTGCGTTCGATGGCGAAGAAGCCCTGCGAGGCGCGAATCCGGCCGGCGCCGCCGCAGGTCGGGCAGGTCGTGGCGCTGGTTCCCGGTTTGGCGCCGCTGCCATCGCACGCCTCGCAAGTCATTGCCGTAGCGGCGGTGATCTCGACCTCTGACCCGCCATAGGCCTGTTCGAGCGTGATCTCGAGGTCATAGCGCAGGTCCTGGCCCCGGGACGGTCCGCCCCGTCGTGCACCACCGCCGAACATGTCGCCGAAGGCGGAGCCAAAGACCTCCGAGAAGATGTCGTTGATGTCGGTGAAACCGGCCCCGCCGCCGCCCTGGCCGTTGTTGACGCCGGCGTGGCCGAACTGGTCGTAGGCGGCCCGCTTCTTCGGGTCAGAGAGGACCGAGTAGGCCTCGTTGATCTCCTTGAACCGGCCCGCGGACTCCTCCGAACCGCCGTTGCGGTCAGGATGGTGCTCCATGGCCAGCTTGCGGAAGGCCGATTTGAGGGCGGCCTCGTCGCTGTCGCGGGGGACGCCTAGGATTTCATAATAGTCGCGCATGAGGCGTCAGGCGTTCCGGTGCGTCTTTCCGAAAGGATTGCGGCCCCGCCCCTGTTCGGGGCGGGGCCGGGTCCCGGTCAGGTTCAGGCCTTCTTGCCGTCGTCGGTGACTTCCTCGAACTCGGCGTCGACCACGTCGTCCGAGCCGCCGCGGGCGGCGGCGCCGTCTCCGGCCTGCTGGGCGGCGTACATCGCCTCCCCGAGCTTCATGGAAGCCTGGGCCAGGGCCTGGGTCCTGGTGGTGATGAGTTCGGCGTCACCGCCATCCAGGACGCTCTTCAGGTCCTCGATCGCGCTGGTTATGGCCGCCTTTTCAGTCTCACCCACCTTGTCGCCATGTTCGCCCAGGGCCTTTTCGGTGGAGTGGATCAGGGCTTCGGCCTGGTTGCGGGCTTCGACCACCGCCTTGCGCTTTTCGTCCTCGGCCTTGTTGGCCTCGGCCTCGCGGACCATGGCCTCGATATCCGCGTCCGAAAGGCCGCCATTGGCCTGGATCCGGATCGACTGCTCCTTGCTGGTCGCCTTGTCCCGGGCCGAGACGTTGACGATGCCATTGGCGTCGATATCGAAGGTCACCTCCACCTGGGGCACGCCGCGCGGCGCGGGCGGGATGCCGACGAGGTCGAACTGGCCCAGCATCTTGTTGTCCGCCGCCATGGGACGCTCACCCTGGAAGACCCGGATCGTCACCGCCGACTGGTTGTCATCGGCCGTGGAGAAGGTCTGCGAGCGCTTGGTCGGGATGGTCGTGTTGCGCTCGATCAGCGGGGTGAAGACGCCGCCCAGGGTCTCTATGCCCAGGGTCAGCGGCGTGACGTCCAGCAGCAGCACGTCCTTGACGTCGCCCTGCAAGACGCCGGCCTGGATGGCGGCTCCAAGGGCCACCACCTCGTCGGGGTTGACGCCGGTATGCGGCTCGCGGCCGAAGAAGGCCTTCACCGTCTCGACCACCTTGGGCATGCGGGTCATGCCGCCGACCAGGATGACTTCGTCGATCTCGGACTTCTTCAACCCGGCGTCCTTCAGGGCCTGCTCGCAGGGGCCCAGGGTCTTGGACACCAGGTCATCGACGAGGGACTCCAGCTTGGCCCGCGTGAGCTTGATGTTCAGGTGCAGGGGCCCGGAGGCGTTCATCGAGATGAAGGGCAGGTTCACCTCGTACTGGGCGGTGAAGGACAGTTCCTTCTTCGCCTTCTCGCCTTCTTCCTTCAGCCGCTGCAGGGCCAGCTTGTCGTTCCGCAGGTCGACGCCGGTTTCCTTCCTGAAATCCTCCGCCAGGAAGTCGACCACGCGGAGGTCGAAGTCCTCGCCGCCCAGGAAGGTGTCGCCGTTGGTCGCCTTCACCTCGAAGACGCCGTCGCCGATCTCCAGGACCGAGACGTCGAAGGTGCCGCCGCCGAGGTCGTAGACCACGATCTTCTTGCCGTCGTTCTTCTCGAGGCCGTAGGCGAGCGCCGCCGCGGTGGGCTCGTTGATGATCCGCAGGACCTCCAGGCCGGCGATCTTGCCGGCGTCCTTGGTGGCCTGGCGCTGGGCGTCGTTGAAGTAGGCCGGGACGGTGATCACCGCCTTGTCGACCTTCTCGCCAAGGTGCTGCTCGGCGGCTTCCTTCATCTTCTGGAGGATGAAGGCCGAGACCTGCTGCGGGGAATAGTCCTTGTCCTGGGCCTTGACCCAGGCGTCGCCGGTGGGGCCGCGGACGATGTCATAGGGCACCATGCCCTTGTCCTTCTCCACCAGCGGATCGTTGTAGTTCCGTCCGATCAGACGCTTGATGGCGAAGAGGGTGTTGGCGGGATTGGTCACCGCCTGGCGCTTGGCCGGCTGGCCGACGAGGCGCTCGCCGTCCTCGAGGAAGGCCACCACCGAAGGCGTGGTTCGGACGCCCTCCGCGTTCTCGATCACCTTCGGCGTCTTGCCGTCCATGATCGCGACACAGGAATTGGTGGTCCCGAGGTCGATGCCGATGATCTTGCTCATGATGAGTCTCAAACGCTCCTATTTGGCGGACCGCGCCTGAGGAGCCTCGTCGCCAAGCACCCCTCCTTCCTGCGGCCCCCTTGAACAGTTCAGGGTCGCCGGCGGGTCCTTCTGGAACCACGCCGTCGCCCTGCGATATGGTGCGGAAGCGGCATTGCGCAAGGGGAAAGTCCCTAGGCGGCAAGGGGGCTTAGGGCCCCGGCGAAGGGTGTGCTCGCCAGGACGGCGGCGTAGCGTTCCCCCGGGAAGGGCGCCGGCTGGGATCGGGCGGCGAGGAAGGCGTGCTGCAGGATCATCGCCTGCTGCTCGATATTGAAGCTTCCGAAGTCGCTGTCGCAGCCCAGGGCGTAATCGTAGGCTCCGGGCCCGTCGCCGGCCCTGAGTTTGGCGAGGATCAGGTTGACCCCGATCTGGGCCTGCCAGGCGTGGGTCAGCTCGTGGATCAGTTCTGACTGTGCCGACGGGCAGGCAGTGCTGAAGTCTCCTGGGGCGAGTTGCGCCGGCCAGACGATGAGAGAGCCGCCTGCAGCGAAGGCTCTCCGCCAGAAAGGGATCGCGAGAATCCGCACCCGCGAAGCGTTGAGGGCGGCTCCGAACACGCTCGCCGCGAGGTCGACCTCCGCCGGGGTCAGACAGCGCACGGTCCAGGGCGTCATGGATGTCGGTTTCATCGCGTTCCGAGAATGCCGCCGGTGGCGGAGGATAGGAAGACCCGCCTGGCTTCTGTCGCCGGGGGCTTTGACAGAGGCTTTCCGGATCGCCAAATGACCTCCGTCGGCGTTAGCCGGCGAGGGAGACGCGCATCATGAAGACCCTGACCCGACCGGAGGGAACCCGGTCCGAGGATCTGGAAATGACCCGGCGGCGGCTGGCGCTGGCGGCCTTTGGGGGCTACGCGCTCTATGCCTTCTCCGCCGAGGCGCAGACCATCACGACAGACGCCGCCGGCCTTGTGGTCGGTGAGGTGGAGGTCGACGTCGGCGACCGGATGGCGCCGGCCTATCTCGCCCGGCCCGATGCGCGCGGGCGGTTCGCGGCGGTGGTGGTGATCTCAGAGGTGTTCGGCCTTCACGAATACATCCGGGATGTCTGCCGGAGATTGGCCCGTGCAGGCTATGTCGCCATTGCGCCGGATCTGTTCGTCCGCTCTGGCGATCCATCGAAGACCAACGATTTCAACCAGATCCGCCGGATCGTCAGCGCTGCGACCGACAAGCAGATCTTCAACGACCTCGCAGGGACCGTTCGCTTCCTGAGGGCTCAGCCTTACGTCGAGAGGTCCAGGCTCGCGATCACCGGGTTCTGCTGGGGTGGGGCGATCGTCTGGCTGGCCTGCCAGCGCATGCCCGATTTCCGCGCGGGGGCCGCCTGGTACGGTCGCCTGACAGCGCCCAAGCCGGGTGAATTCCTGGGCGAACCCAACCGGCCCTGGCCGCTTCAGGGCGTTGAGCAGCTGCGGGCGCCAGTCATTGGGTTCTATGCCGGCAAGGATCAGGGGATTCGGCTCACGGATGTCGAGGCGATGCGAAGCGCCCTTGCCGCCGCCCGTAAGACAGGAAGCCAGATCATCGTCTATCCGGATAGCCAGCATGGCTTTCACGCGGACTACCGGACCAGCTACGACCCTGCGGCCGCCCAGGACGCCTGGGCCCGGATGCTGGCTCACTTCAGCGCCAATGGCGTCAGGCCCCGACCGTTCTAGGCTGGAGCGGCCGACCAAGCCTGCGCGTCAGGAACTGGATCAGGGCCATGACCCTGGCCGGTCGCGGGCCTCCGCCGGGCGTGACGATGTGCATGCCGATCTCCGGCGCGCTCCAGTCCGTCATCACCGATTCAAGCCGGCCTGCCGCAATGTCTTCGTCCACGACGAAGTCCGGCAGGACCGCCAGTCCCAGGCCCGCCAGCAGCGAAGCCCTGAGTGCGTCGGCGTTGTTGGCCGTCAGCGGACCTCTTGGCCGTTGGACCCTTTCTTCGCCACCGGGACCAGTGAAGCGCCAGATCTGGCCCTCTCCGCGGTGCGCGTAGCCGAGACAGTCGTGCGCTTCGAGGTCCTCAGGCCTTTCCGGACGACCACGTAGTCCGAGATAGGCGGGTGATCCCACCAGGCGCAGCTGGACGGGTCTCAGCTTCCGGGCGGTCAGGCGAGAGTCGGGCAGGACGGCGATCCGGAGGGCGCAGTCGAAGCCCTCTCCGACCAGGTCCACCACTTCGTCCGAGAGCTGGAGGTCAATAGAAATCCCGGGATGCGCGGACAGGAAATCGGGAAGGAGATGCGCGAGATGGTCCAGTCCGTAGGACATCGGGGCGGACATTCTAATCCGGCCCCAAGGGCGGACGGCCTGGTCCAGGGCCCCCGCCTCCGCCGCCTCGGCCGTAGCGAGCATGGAGGCCGCCGCCTCCGCCAGGGACCTTCCCGCGTCGGTCAGGGAGAACCTGCGGGGCGTCCGGTGGATCAGCTGCGTCCCCAGTCGCGCCTCCAGCCGGCTCACTGCCTTGGAAGCGGTGGCCTTGGAAACGCCCAGGCTGGCGGCCGCGGCGGTGAATGACCTCAGCTCCGCCACCCGGGAGAACACCGCCAGTCCCTCAAGGTCTGGAAGTTTACTCATGGAAACGTTGATTTTCCAAAGTTTCGATTTCTTCGCCTCTGCTAGCGACTATCTCTGCGTCTGCAAAGACCAAGCCTCAGACTTCGGAGTGCGGCGATGATTGAACTGAGACCCTTTGGCGCCCTCGGCGGCGCCGATCACGGCTGGCTGCAAGCCCGCCACCACTTCTCCTTCTCCGGATACCAGGATCCCGCCCGAATGAACTGGGGCGCCCTGCGCGTCTGGAACGATGACGCCATCCAGCCGAACAGCGGCTTTGCGCCTCATCCGCACCAGGACATGGAGATCATCACCTATGTCCTGGAGGGCGCCATCAGCCACCAGGACAGCCTGGGCAACAGCGGGCGCACCGAGGCTGGCGACGTACAGGTCATGAGCGCAGGGTCCGGGATCCGCCACTCGGAGTTCAATCGCGAGCCCGGTGTCACACGGCTCTTCCAGATCTGGATCCTGCCGTCCATGTCTGGCGGAGCGCCCTACTGGGGCGCCCGACCCTTTCCGAAGGGCGAGCGCGCCGGCCGGTTCATCGCCCTGGCCTCGGGCTTCCCCGAGGACGCCGAGGCCCTTCCGATCCGCACCCCGGGGCGCGTCCTGGGCGCCACCCTGAAGGCCGGCGAGAGCCTGGACTATGCGCTTGCAGATGACCGGCGAGCCTACCTCGTGCCCGCCCGGGGCGCTGTGGAGGTCAACGGAGTTCGTGTCGGGACCCGGGACGGCGCCGCGATCGCCGCGGAGCCGCGGCTGCGTATCGCCGCCCTCGAGGACGCCGAGGTCGTCATGGTCGATACGGTCTGAGGCGAGCGCGCTATCGTCCCCAGTCCCGGGCGAACCGGTCGAGGAGCCGCACTCCGAAAGCCGCCGAACCGGCCGGCTTGACCGCGTTCGCGCTCCCGTAGGCCACGCCTGCGATGTCGATGTGCGCCCAGGGGACATCCCGGCTGACGAACTCGCCGATGAACCAGGCGCCAGTCCCCGCGCCGGCCCCGCCTTCGGCGCTGTTCTTGATGTCGGCGATCGTCGAGGCGGTGTCGGCGGCGTAGCTGGGATGCAGGGGCAGCTTCCAGAGCCGTTCCCCGGTCTGCTCCCCGGCGGTCATCAGCCGGTCCATCAGGGCGTCCCCGCGGCCGAAGAGACCACCGTAGTCGTCTCCCAGGGCGGTCCGGATGGCTCCCGTGAGCGTCGCCAGGTCGACAACGGCCGCCGGCTTCAGGTTGCGCTCGGACCAGACGAGGGCGTCGGCGAGGACAAGCCTTCCCTCCGCGTCGGTGGAGATGATCTCGATCGTCTTGCCGTTCATGGCGGTGAGGACATCGCCGGGGCGGATGGCGGCGCCATCGGGCATGTTCTCGGCGAGGGCGGCGACCGCCGCCACATTCACCGGCGCGCCGGACTTGGCGAGGGCGAGAACGGCCCCCATGACCGAAGCGGCGCCGGACATGTCCATCTTCATGTTGATCATGCCGGAGGACGGCTTGAGGGACAGGCCGCCGCTGTCGAAGGTGATGCCCTTGCCGGCGAAGACCAGAGGTCGGTCCGCAGAGACGCCCGCACCCCGGTAGCGGACGACCAGCAGGCGCGGCGGCCGGACCGAGCCCATGCCCACCCCGGAAAGGGCTCCCATGCCAAGCCGACGGATCGCCGTCTCGTCAAGCACTTCCAGACTGACCCCCGGAACCCCTGCGAAGGCCGCTCGGGTGCTTTCCACAAAGGCCTGAGGATACATCAGGTTGGCTGGCAGGTTGGAGACGTCCCGGGCCCATTGGATCGCTTCCACCAGGGCGAGGCCTCGGGTCCGGTAAATCGCGCCGGCTTCCTTCGCCCCTGACCCCATGAAGACAACAGGCCCGGGATCCGCTGGATTGCGGCCGCCCTTGAGGAGGTCCGACCGGTACTCCCCGATGCCGAACCCGATCGCGACCTCCGCCAGTCCTGCGCCGGTGAGGGGACCCGCCGCTACGGTGACCGGCCCCTTCACTCCGGACAGGGACCTTCCAAGGGCCTGGCCCGCCGAGTTCAGGTTCACCTCCTGAGCCGCATCTCCCAAGCCGAGGACAATCACCTGGTCCAGGCCGCCGAGCGCCCGCAAGGACAGCATCTCCCCGCTTCCGAAGCCGAACTTCTCGGCCTCGACGGACTTCTTGAGCGCCGCCGCCGCCTCGGGCGAAAGAAGAAGGGCCGCCCGCTCTGACGCGGCGACGGCGGAATTCGCCGCGATCACCAGCACGCCCGAGGTCACCGCCTGGCTTTCGAGGAAGCTGGCCGTCCGCCGTTGGGTCGCCGTAGCCCAGGCTGGCGCACTCTCAGGCCTGACCCTCTCGGCCGGAGCGGGCCGTGTTGTGGTCTCCAGCTCGGCGGCTTGCGTGTCGTTGGAGCCCAGGACCGAGACCAGCGCCACAAGGGCGGCGAGTCTATGCAGCATCATCACAATCACCTTTCAGGGCGCGTCCCGCGCAGTCCCGCTACTAGTGTCTGAAAACCCGCACGCCCGTAAAGGCCATCGTCACGCCGGCGGCGTCGGCGGCGGCGATGACTTCCTCGTCGCGGATCGAGCCGCCCGGCTGGATCACCGCCGTGGCGCCCGCCTCCGCCGCCTGGATCAGGCCGTCGGCGAAGGGGAAGAAGGCCTCCGAGGCGCAGGCCGAACCCCTGGCGAGGCTCTCGGGCAGTCCCGCCTGCTCGGCCGCTTCGCCGGCGCGAAGTGCGGCGATGCGTGCGGAGTCGCGCCGGTTCATCTGGCCTGCGCCGATGCCGGCGGTCTGGCCGTCCCGGGCGAAGACGATGGCGTTGGACTTGACGTGCTTGGCCACGGTGAAGGCGAACAGCATGTCCTCCACCTCCTGGGGGGTGGGCTGCCGCTTGGTGACGATCTTCAGGTCCGCCGCCGTCAGGCGCGAGGCGTCGCGGCTCTGCACGAGGAACCCTCCGGCCACCTGCTTGAAGACCTCCCCCGGGGCCAGCGGGTCGGGCATTCCGCCGGTCAGCAGCAGGCGCAGGTCCTTCTTCTTCGCGAAAAGGGCGATGGCGTCCTCGTCGGCCTCGGGGGCGACAACCACCTCGGTGAAAATCTTGATGATCTCCTTCGCCGCCGCCGCGTCCAGCCTGCGGTTGACCGCCACGATGCCGCCGAAGGCCGAGACCGGGTCGCACTGCAGGGCCCGACCGTAGGCGGTCTTCAGGTCCGCTCCCAGGGCCACGCCACAGGGGTTGGCGTGCTTGATGATGGCCACGGCGGCGGATTTCGTCGGGTCGAACTCGGCGACCAGCTCGATGGCCGCGTCCGTGTCGGCGATGTTGTTGTAGCTCAGCGCCTTGCCCTGCATCTGCCGGGCGGTCGCCACGCCGGTGCGCGGGGACTCCTCGACATAGAAGGCCGCCGCCTGGTGCGGGTTCTCGCCATAGCGCATGGTCTGGGCCAGCTTGCCGGAGAAGGTCCGGCGCCTCGGCGCCGTCTCGCCCAGCGCGCGGGCGAACCAGGTGGAGATGGCCGAATCGTAGGCCGCAGTGCGGGCGTAGGCCCGGGCCGCCAGGGCCTTGCGAAGGACCAGGGAGGTCGTCCCCTCCGCCGCCAGCTCGGCCAGCACCTCCCGGAGGTCCTCCAGCTCGGTGCAGACGGCCACATAGCCGTGGTTCTTGGCCGCCGAGCGGATCATGGCCGGGCCGCCGATGTCGATGTTCTCGATGGCGCTGGCGAAGTCGCCCCCGGCCGCCACGGTCTTCTCGAAGGGGTAGAGGTTCACGTAGACGAGGTCGATGCCGCCGATGCCGTGCTCGGCCATGGCCGCAGCGTGGGCCGGGGCGTCGCGCACCCCCAGCAAGCCCCCGTGCACCACCGGGTGCAGGGTCTTGACCCGGCCGTCCATCATCTCGGGAAAGCCGGTCAGGTCCGAGACGTCCTTCACCGCAAGTCCCGCGGCGGCGATGGCCGTCCGGGTGCCGCCGGTCGAGACCAGCTCGACGCCCATTTCCGCGAGGGTGCGGGCGGCCTCGACCAGGCCGGTCTTGTCAGAGACCGAGATCAGGGCGCGGCGGACGGGAAGGCGGTCGGGCGCGGGCGGGAAGTCGGGGGCTGCGGGCATGGCGCGCTCCGTTGGAGGTCAGGAGGTCGGCCCAGGCGAGCGGCGCAATGGCGTCCGTGCGCTTCCCGGTGGTGGCCCACCTGTATCGCCAGTCACGCAGGACGCGGGTCTTCTAGCGCTTTAGGCGATTCCCGGAAACCGTCGGCGGGACGGTCAGCCCCTCAGGGCCGAGATGTTGGCGGCATAGGCCTCAGGCCCGCCGCGGAAGACGGCCGTCCCGGCCACCAGGGCGGTGGCTCCGGCGTCTACGCAGAGGCGCGCGGTCTCCGGGGTCACCCCGCCATCCACCTCCAGCACGATGTCCCTGCCGCTGGCGTCGATCATCCGGCGCAGGGCCTCGATCTTGGCCAGCTGGGAATGCATGAAGGTCTGCCCGCCGAAGCCGGGATTGATCGACATGACGAGGATCAGGTCCACCTCGTCCATCATCCATTCGATCACCGAGGGCGAGGTGGAGGGGTTGAAGACCACCCCGGCCCGTGCGCCCAGCTGGCGGATGCGCTTCAGGGTCCGGTTCAGGTGCGGGCCGCTCTCGGGATGCACCGAGACGATGTCCGCCCCGGCCTCGACGAAGGCCTCCAGGTAGGGATCCACCGGCGCGATCATCAGGTGGACGTCCATGGGGACGGTGGCGTGCGGCTTCAGCGCCTTCACGATGTCGGGCCCCAGGGTGATGTTCGGCACGAAGTGGCCGTCCATGACGTCGATGTGCAGCCAGTCGGCGCCGGCGGCCTGGACGGCGCGGACCTCCTCGCCCAGCCGGGCGAAGTCGGCGGCGAGGATCGAGGGGGCGATGATCGGGCGCGGACTCATGATGCGGACTTAGCGGCCTCCGCCGCCTGCGCCAAGTCCCGGCGGGCGCGGCGGTTGGGCCGGCGGGCGAAGCGGGCGACGAAGAAGCCGTCCGTCCCGCCGGTGCGGTGGATCGGCAGGATGCGGAGGGTCCCGTCCGCCCGGCGGCTCTCCGGCGGCGCCCCGCCCTCGCCGGGGGCGATGGGGTCGAGGGCGAAGTCGGCGTGCCGCTTCAGGAAGGCGGCGACCTGGCCCTCGCCCTCCTCGGGCTCCAGGGAGCAGACGCAATAGACCAGTCGCCCCCCGGGGCTCACCCGCCGGGCGGCGGCGTCCAGCAGGCGTGACTGGGCGGCGACAAGGACCGCGATATCCCCGGGCTTCACCGCCCAGAGCACGTCCGGATTGCGCCGGAAGGTGCCCGTGGCGCTGCAGGGGGCGTCGAGCAGGACGGCGTCGAAGGTTCGCCCGTCGTCCCATGTCATGGCGTCTGCGGCGATCACCTCGGCGGAAAGGCTGGTCCGCTCCAGGTTCTCGCTCAGGCGGCGCAGGCGGGCGGCGGAGCGGTCGATGGCGGTGACCTTGGCGCCGGCGGCTGCAAGTTGAAGGGTCTTTCCCCCGGGCGCGGCGCACATATCCAGGGCCGACAGGCCAGGCCTTGGCCGCAGGAGGCGGGCTGGCACGGCGGCGCTGGCGTCCTGCACCCACCAGCGGCCCTCGGCGAAGCCCTCCCAGGCGGACACCTCGCCCCGCCGGGCCGTGCGCCAGGTGTCGGCCGCCAGGTGGGACAGGCCAAGCGCCCCGGCCAGCGGGTCGGGATCGTCACGGAGGGTCAGGTCGGTCTCTGGCTCGGTGGCGATCGCCGAAGCGACGCCCAGGGCGGCCGTGCGGCCGAAGGCGGCGCTCCAGCGGGCCAGCAACCAGTCGGGCGCCAGGGCCTCCGGGTCATCGAGGTCGGGAGGCTCGCGCAGCAGGCCGCGCAGGACGGCGTTGACCAGGCCCTTGAAGCGCCGGGCCGCCGGCAGGGAGTCCGCCAGATCGACGCTGGCGCTGACTGCGGCGTGCGGAGGGGCGCCCAGGGCCAGGGCCTGGGCTGCGCCAAGCCTCAGAATGTTGCGTACGACCTCCGGGGGCTGACGGGGAATTCGCGCATCCAGCGCCCGGTCGATGGGACCTAGCCGGCGCAGGACTGTCAGCACCAGCATCCGCGCGAAAGCCCGGTCCCGGGGCTCGAGTCCGGCCAGTCCCGGCGCCGCCTGGTCGTCCTCCAGGCCCGCCCGGCGGGAAAGGGCGGCGGTGAGAAGGTCCAGGGCGGCGCGGCGGGCCGGGAGGCCTGTGGGGGATCGGGGTTCGGTCACGCGGCCCCCGTGCCCGGTTCCGGGCCCAAGAGCAACTGGCGTTTGACGGCGCGGACGCCTAGATGAGGTCCATGGAAGACGAGCTCCCGCCCAACGCCGCCCCCGGCAAGGTCCTGCCCCCCGCCGCCCGCCGCGCCCTTGAGGAGGCCGCTGTACGCAAGGCTGCCGAGGCCGCCGAGGCCGAGCGCCTCGCCGAGCAGGGCGGCCCCGCCGGCCTCGAACCCACCCGCTTCGGCGACTGGGAGCGCAAGGGAATCGCAGTCGACTTCTAGCCGCGCCGACGCACCTCGCGGGAAAGACCAACAGCCTTCAATTGCTCCCCTGCGGGGGAGCCCCCCGGCGGAGCCGGGTGAGGGGGCGCTGCGGCGGCTCGGCACAGACCCCGATAGGGTCAGGCGGCGCCGGACGGGGCGGGGACCGACGCCATCTCGGCGATGACCTTCAGGGCCGCCTCCTCGGGGTCGTTCGCCGCCGAGATCGGGCGGCCGCACACCAGGTGGGAGGCGCCGGCGCGCAGGGCCTCGGCAGGGGTCGCGGCGCGGACCTGGTCGTTTTTCGCGGCCCAGTCCGGGCGGACGCCGGGTGTGACCACCAGGAAGTCCTTCCCCCCGATGCTGCGGGCCAGCTCGGCCTCCTGCGGGCTGGCCACCACGCCGGCGCAGCCCGCCGCCAGGGCCTGGTGAATGCGACGCTCGACAAGGCTTCGCGCCCCGGAGGCATAGCCGATGTCCTTAAGGTCCTCGTCCGAGAGGCTGGTCAGGACGGTGACGGCGAGCACCTTCAGGCTGGATCGCCCGACGCCGCGCACCGCCGCCGCCATCACCTGCGGCTCAGCATGCACCGTCAGGAGGTCGCAGCCGGAATCCGACAGGGCCGCCGCCGCCCGCTCCACCGTCGCGCCGATATCGTGTAGTTTCCAGTCGAGAAAGATCTGCTTTCCCTGGTCCTTCAGCTCCTGCGCCAGCGCCATGCCGCCCCTGGCGAACAGCTCCAGCCCGACCTTGTAGAAACATACCCGGTCGCCGAGGGCCGCAACGAGGGCCCGGGCCTCCTCAGGTCCGGGCTGGTCGAGGGGTACGATCAGGCGCGGATCGGCGACGAGAGAGGTCATCCTGCGGTCTCCGGTGTCGGCTTCGGGAGCGAAGTGGGTTAAGCAAATCCCATGATCCCCGAGATTTTCGCCGTCAACTTCTTCATCGCCCTGTTCGCCCTGATCGATCCGGTGGGCAACGTACCCCTGTTCGCCGCCGCGACCCGCGGGGTCAAGAACAGTACGGCGAGGCTAATCGCCGTCTTTGTCGCACTCTTTGTCCTCGGTTTCCTGATCTTCTTCTTCTTTACGGGCCTCAGCCTCCTGGCGTTCTTCGGGATCTCCCTTCCCGCCTTCCGGATCGCCGGAGGCATCCTGCTCCTCCTCCTCGGGCTGGACATGACCCGGAACGATTTCTCGGAGTCCATCGCCGCGGGCGAGGACGAGGCCGGTGAGGGCGGGCGCGCGGCGCAGGCGCGGCGCCGTTTCGAGTCCATGATCGTGCCGTTCGCCATGCCGCTCCTGATCGGCCCCGGCGCCATCTCCACCGTGATCATCTACGCCAGTGAAGCGCGCGACTATGGCCTCGCAGGCACCCTCACGGGCGTCGGGGTGATCGCCCTCGTCGCCCTCCTCACCATGCTGTCCTTCTGGGCGTCGCCGCTCATCTCGCGGCTGCTCGGCCGGATCGGTCTTTCGATCGTGGTCCGGGTTCTGGGCCTGATCCTGTGCGCCATGGCGGTGCAGTTCATTCTGTCCGGGATCGCCGACTCCACCAGCGGGCTGATCCTGGAGGAGGCCTCCAAGCCCTATCAGTCCTGATCGGGCTCAGGGTCGCCTGAAGCGCGCGCTCTGGGAGTCCATCAGCGCCAGGGCCCATTGCTCCGGGATCAGGCGGCCCAGGGCGGCGATCATCTTGTTCGGTGCGCCCGGAACGCAGACGGGGCGGTTGGCCTCCAGGGCCTCGACCCCGGCCTCGGAGACCTCGTCGGCGCCCATCCAGAGCCAGTCCGGCGTGCTTCGCCGGGTGAGATCCCGGGTGCCGTTCACGTCGTGGAACTCCGACCATGTGAATCCCGGGCAAAGCGCGCTGACGTGGACTCCCAGCCCACGGGTCTCCAGGTGCAGGCTCTGGGAGAAGCGCACCAGGTAAGCCTTTGTCGCCGCATAGAGAGTGTGGCCCCGGGCGCCCGGCAGAAGCCCCGCCAGGGAGGCCACGTTCAGGATCCGGCCGAACCGCCTTTCAGCCATTCCGGGCAGGACCCGGTGGGTGAGCTCAGTCGGGGCGTGCAGCAGGACCTGCAGAAAGTCGCTCTGCTCCTGCCAGCCGGTCTCGGCGTAGACCCCGGGCAGGCCATAGCCCGCATTGTTGACGAGGGCGTCGACGTCCCGGCCGGCCGCCTCCACGGCGGCGAGGAGCCGCGCCGGCGCGGCCGGATCCGAGAGATCCTCCGGAAGGACCAGGGCCTCCACCCCGAAACGCAGCCGCGCCTCCTCCGCCAGGGCTTCAAGCCTCTCACTCCGCCGGGCGGTGAGGGCCAGATCATAACCCCGGGCGGCGAGCGTCCGGGCGAGGGCCGCGCCGATCCCTGCGGAGGCGCCGGTCACCAGGGCGAGCTTTCGGTCCATGACGTCTCCTCTGTTCAATGCGGCAAGGGTGGAGAACCGGCCGGAAGGGTTCAAGCCCCCGGCGGATCCCGGCCGATGGGCTGGGGGCGTGCGCCGACAGGCGCGCGTCGCCGGTCCGGACGGCGGAGCAAGGCCTGGGAGTGGAGAGGTTGCAGGGTCAGTGTCTGCTTCACGGCCTCCATCAGGATGAGACCGGAAACGGGTGGCCAGAGTCGCGATCCCAGCCGCTCCAACCCCTCCGCCCAACCGGCCAGCAAGGCGACGGGCGGAACATAGAGGGCCCGGGTCCAGCCTGTGGGCTCCAGTCCCGCGTCGCGAAGCCGGCGCGCCAGCTGCCGGCGACTGAACGGTCGTCCGTGTCCGAAGGGAGTCGACTCGAACGGCGCCCAGGATCCGTTCCGTGCGGCTGTCACGGCGATCAGCCGGCCCGCGGGCGCCAGAACCCGGGTCAGCTCCCGAAGCAGGGCTCCGGGGTCGGGGCTCTCCTCGAGGGCGTGGACAAGAAGGATCCGGTCGAAGCGGGCGTTGGGAAAGGGCAGGGCGTCCTCCGCCGCCATGGTCGTCCGGCTCCGTTGAATGTGCGGCCAGGCCTCGGCCCCTTGCCCAGCCGGCATCATGGCGAGAGACCGCGCAACCCGGTCCGAGAGTGCGTCGAGGACCGGAGTGGCGTACCCTGCTCCCAGCACCTCCAGGCCACGGCAATCGCCCCAGGGCTGAAGCACCTGACGGGCGGTCATGTCCCGGGCGGCCTCTCCCAGGGGCGAGGCGTAGAAGGCCGCCAGATCAGAGATGTCTTGCCGCATGACGTGGATTTAGGCCTAGTCGCGGCCGACGGCGAGCCCCGGTGGTTCGGGGCCGGCCCGAGGAAGCAAGCCATGACCCTGACCGTTCACCAGTTTCCCTGCCTTTCTGACAACTATGGCTATCTTGTGCGTGACGATGCGACAGGCCGCACCGCCTGCATCGACACCCCGGACTCCGCCGCCATCCTGGCCGAACTGGCGCGTCTGGGTTGGAAGCTGGATCTGGTTCTGAACACCCACTGGCATGCCGACCATGCCGGCGGGAATGCCGAAGTGAAGGCTGCGACCGGATGCGATCTCCTCGGTCCGGCCGAGGTCTCCGGGCGCTTCCCGGTCGACAGGGTGCTCTCACCGGGCGAGACGGTCCAGCTGGGCGAGACGGCATTCGAGGTCCTGGAGTCCGGGGGCCACACCCTGGGGCACATCGCCTACTTCGTCCCCTCCGCAGGGGCCGCCTTCGTCGGCGACACCCTCTTCGCCCTGGGCTGCGGCCGGATGTTCGAAGGTTCACCCGCCCAGATGTGGTCCAGCCTGCAGCGTCTGGCCGCCCTGCCTGACGACACGCGGATTTACTGTGCGCATGAGTACACCGCCTCCAACGCCCGCTTCGCCCTCGCCGTCGACACGGACCCTGCGGTGAAGGCCCGAGCCGAGGCGGTCTTCGCCGCCCGCGAACGCGGCGAGCCGACCGTGCCCAGTCTCCTGGGGGAAGAGAAGGCCACCAACCCTTTCCTCCGCGCGCCGCAGCTTCGCCCGGGCTTGCCGCCACATGAGGCCTTCGCCGCCCTTCGCGCCGAGAAGGATGTCTTCCGGGGTTAACGGAGTCCGGCTGCGGCCAGGATCCGGTCCGAGGAGGGCCGCCCGGACAATCCCTGGCCGGGGGCGACGGTGATTTCGATGACGCCCTCGCGCAAGTCAGCCCGCGCCTGCCGGCCTTCGATCAGGCGCACCCGTTCCACGCCACCCAGGACGAGTCTCCCGTCCGGCAGGCGGGTCATGCGGATGATGGCCTCGGCGGCGACCATGGCGGCGTCGGCCGTCAGTGCTGAGGAGGAGGGTGAGGCGTCCGCCTCGAAGGGAATCAGCCGCCGCGCAGCCCGGGTGGCCCGGGTGCTGGCCAGGGCCAGTCGCTCCAGGAGTTGCTGCGGGCCAAGGGCGGTCATCCGCAGGGTCTGGCCCCCGCCGGACAGGGCGACGGCCAGGCCCTCCGGTCGCTCGCTGGTGAACACGGTCAGGCCGCCCGTCCGGCTGGCCCTCAGGATCGGCTCCCCCAGGTCGTTCAGGTAGAGGACGTCGCCACGGGGCGCCGGCTGCGGCTTCAGGACCCAGACCTCCGGGCTGCGGTCGAACTTGACCAGGGGCAGCCCCTGGCTGCGGTCGAAGGTGAACCGGACGCCGGTTTCCGAGGCGTACCTCGCCACCGGCGGGCCCCACGCCGGCCCGGCCTGACCCGTGGGCGGACCGAAGAGTGCGCCGCCCGCCATCCTCGACGCCTGCGCCCAGGCCGCAGGCGGTCCGGTCAGGACGGCGCCCGCCGCCAGCCCGGCGAAGAGAAGGCCAAGGCCGCTTCGGCGCAGGAGTTCAGGAGGTCTGCGGGAAGACATCAAGGATGGAGGTTACATGCCGACTGGGGCGGATTTTGGACCTGAGCGTTATCCCGCCATGTACTGGCCGCCGTTGAGCGACAGGGTGGATCCGGTGACGAAGCCGGCGTGCTCGCCCGCCAGGAAGGCCACCATGTCCGCGATCTCCTCGCCGCGACCAAGGCGCCCCACCGGGATCTGGGCGATGATGGAGGCAAGGACGCTCTCCGGCACCGCCTGCACCATCTCGGTGTCGATATAGCCCGGGCAGATGCAGTTGACCGTCACGCCCTTTCGGGCGTTCTCCAGGGCCAGGGCCTTGGTGAAGCCGATCATGCCGGCCTTGGCGGCGGCGTAGTTGGTCTGACCCATCTGGCCCTTCTGGCCGTTGATCGAGCTGATGTTGACGATCCGGCCCCACTCGCGCTCGCGCATGCCCTCGATGACCTGGCGCGTCATGTTGAAGACGGAGTCCATGTTCACCCGGATGACGTCCGACCACTGGGCCGGAGACATCTTGTGGAAGACTCCGTCGCGGGTGATGCCGGCGTTATTCACGAGTATGTCCACGGGCCCGAGTTCGGCCTCCACCGCCCGCACGGCCCGGTCGCAGTCCTCGAAGGAACCCACATTGCCCTTCACGACCATGACGCCGAGTTCGCGGGCGCAGGCCTGGGCGGCCTCCTCATTGCCCGAATAGCCCGCCGCCACCTTCATGCCGTCGGCCTTGAGCCGCTCGCAGATCGCACGGCCGATGCCGCGGGTGCCTCCGGTCACGAACGCCACTCTCGCCATCGCCGCCTCCTCCTGGATTGGATATTCTGAACCCGCGTCAGACCTGTTCGACGCAGAGGGCGACGCCCATGCCGCCGCCCACGCAAAGGGTCGCCAGGCCGCGGGCCGAGCCTGACCGCTTCATCTCATGCAGCAGGGTGGTCAGGATGCGGGCTCCCGAGGCGCCAATCGGATGGCCGATGGCGATGGCCCCGCCGTTCACATTGACCTTGTCGGGGTCCAGGCCCAGCTCGCGCACGACGCACAGGGCCTGGGCGGCGAAGGCCTCGTTGGACTCCACCCTGTCCAGGTCCGCGACGCTCCAGCCGGCGCGCTCCAGGGCCTTCCGGGTGGCGGGGATGGGGCCCGTGCCCATGACTTCGGGTTCGACCCCGGCCTGCGCCCAGGAGGCGATCCGAGCCAGTGGCGTCAGGCCGCGGGCCTTGGCTTCCGCCGCCGACATCAGCACCAGGGCCGCCGCCCCATCGTTGATCCCCGAGGCGTTGGCCGCAGTGACGGATCCATCCTTGTTGAATGCAGGACGCAGGCCGGAAATCCCTTCCAGGGTGACGCCATGGCGAATGAATTCGTCCTGGTCGACCACCGTGTCGCCCTTGCGGCCCTTGATCGTTACCGGAACGATCTCGGCGGCGAAGCGACCAGCCTTCTGGGCGGCCTCCGCGCGGTTCTGCGAGGTCACGGCGAACCGATCCTGGTCCTCCCGGGTGATCTGCCAGCGGGCGGCGATGTTCTCTGCGGTCTGACCCATGTGATAGCCATGGAAGGCGTCCCACAGGCCGTCCTTGATCATGGTGTCCACCAGGGCCAGGTCGCCCATCTTCTGGCCGCCACGCAGCTGTTGGGCGTGGGGGGCCTGGCTCATGCTTTCCTGGCCCCCCGCCACCACCACCCGTGCGGCGCCGTCGGTGATCTGCTGAGCGCCGAGGGCGATGGCCCGAAGGCCCGAGCCGCAAAGCTGGTTCAGGCTCCAGGCCGGCGCCTCGACGGGAATACCGGCGCCAATTGCTGCCTGCCTGGCGGGGCCCTGGCCAGCGCCCGCCTGCAGAACCTGCCCCAGGATCACCTCACTGACATCAGCTGCAGCCACCCCCGCACGCTCCAGGGCGCCGGAGATGGCGATCCGGCCCAGGTCATGGGCGGGAAGGCCGGAAAGGGCGCCGTTGAACGAACCCACCGGGGTTCTGGCGGCCGAGACGATGACAACGTCGGTCATGGCGGTGGGCTCCTTCTGGGTATGGCCAGCCATTCACGCCGGCCGCTTCCATCACCTTTCAGAAGACGCTCGCATCGGCAATACTGCAATGCAATACTGCGCGAGCATGCGAGGAATCGCGCTGGAAGGAACCGGAATGGCCGACTCGAAGGGCGCCAAGGCGGGCGACGGCCCGGTAGTCATCAAGAAGTACGCCAACCGCCGCCTCTACAACACGTCTTCCAGCACCTACGTCACACTTGAGCACCTGGCGGACATGGTCCGTAAGGGTGTCGACTTCGTGGTGTATGACGCCAAGACCAATGACGACATCACCCGTTCGGTTCTCGCCCAGATCATCTTCGACGAAGAGAGCCGGTCCGAGAGCCTCCTGCCGATCCAGTTCCTCCGCCAGCTCATCGGCTTCTATGGCAACTCCATGCAGGCCTTCCTGCCCTCCTATCTGGAGATGTCCCTCGCGTCCTTCGCCGAGCAGCAGGAACGCCTTCGCCACCAGCTGACCGGAGTAGGCCAGCCCGCAGGGCTGGCCGCCTACGAGGAACAGGTGAAGAAGAACATGGCCCTGTTCAGCCAGGCCATGCAGATGTTTTCGCCCTTCGCCTATGGCCGCCCGGAGGGCGCCGCCGGCGCTCCCGCCGCCGCGCCTCAGCCTGTGTCGACGCCCGCGGCTCCGGCAGACAGGGGGTCCGCCCCGGCGGCCGGCCACGACGCGGAGGGCGCCTCCGAGACCGACATTGCGGACCTGAAGCGTCGCATGGAGGAGATGGCCGCCCAGATCGAAAGGCTTGCCGCCGGACGATGACGAAGCCGATCGAGCCGATCCGGCGGACAAGGAGGTCCCGACCGGCCCCCTCGACCCCTGAGGAAGCCCAGGTCGAGCTTCCTGCGCCGACCGCCGGCGCGGGAAAACGGGAGCGCATCCGCCCCCCTTCCGAGGCTCCGCTCGCTGCAGGCGCGGCTGCGCTCAGCGCTCATCTGATCGGCCAGGAGGGCGCCCGTCGCGGCCTTCGGGGGGGCGCGCCAGTGCTGGACGCGGCCCGTGAGGCCTATGAGAGTGCAGAGTGGTCGGGCGGGGCGGATCGGCGCAAGAAGGCCGGACGGAAGGCGCGGATCAAGACCTGACCCTGGACCCGGCTGTTTCGGCCGCCCGGCCGGAATTGCCCCCGCCCGAACGCGAAGACCGATGAAATTCATCATGTATTTCAAGGAATAGAGTCTGGCTCGGGCCTTGCAGGGAGCGCACGGGAATTCCCCCCGGAGACCCTGCATGACCCGCATCGCCACCCGCGCCTTCGAAGTCGCCTTGGTCGTCGTGATCCTTACCGCCTTCACCTGAGGGCGAGTCCGCTGACCTCAGATCTCGGTGACCGGTCCGGGGTTGCGGGCCCGGGACTGGAGCCACATGACGCCCGCGAGATCAGAGGCTGAGGCCCAGAGCCTGCCGAGATTCGTGTACTTGGAGGCTCCGCTGGTCCGGGGACGGTGCCCGACCGGAAGGAACAGGGTCGAATAGCCTTCCCTCTGCATGAGGGCGGGAAGGTAGCGGTGGATGTGGTCGAAGTAGGGCAGGCGCAGGAACGCCTCCCGGCGGAAGGCCTTCAGTCCGCAGCCGGTATCGTTGGCCGTGTCCCTCAGAAGCCGGCGGCGGATGCTGTTGCCAATGCGGGATGCGATCTTTTTGGCGGCGCTGTCCTGGCGCCGGACCCGCTCGCCGCCCACGAGGGCGAGGTCCGGCGGGCCGGCCCGCAGCGCCTCCACAAGCCGGGGCGCATCGGCAGGATCGTTCTGTCCATCCCCGTCCAGGGTGACGATGATGTCGGACCGTGCGGCCAGAACGCCGGTGCGGACGGCGCGACTCTGCCCGGCGTTCGCTGCATGGGCGAGGATCCTGAGGGCGGGAAGGTCAGGCTGAAGGGCGGCGAGCTGCGCTCGCGTATTGTCCCGGCTGCTGTCGTCGACGAACAGGATCTCGATGTCGCGTCCATGGAAGGCGGCGGCGATCTCCCGCGCTAGCTCCGGGGCCGCCCCGGCCTCGTTGAAGACGGGCACAACCACGGAAACCTCCGGTCCGCCCGGAGGCGGCGGAGCTGCGGTCAGGTTCGGCTGAAGGGCGGCATCCATACCCGTTTCTACGATCTTTCGCGTCTCAAGGGAAACGACGCCGCCGCAGGATCATGCTAACCAGCCGTCCATGTGGCTGGCGAACACCATCGACATCTTCCGACGGCCCGGCGGTTGGCGCGGCCCGGCGCTCGCCGCCCTGTTCGCCTTCCTCGCTGGGCTTCCCGGGCTTCTGGCCCTGCCGCCCCTCGATCGCGACGAGGCCCGGTTCGCCCAGGCCACCGCCCAGATGCTCGAGCAGGGCGACTATGTGGTCATCCGTTTCCAGGACCAGCCGCGATTCAAGAAGCCGGTCGGAATCCACTGGATGCAGGCTGCGGTGGTTTCGGCCTTCGGTGACGCCGGCCAGCGGGATATCCGGCTCTACCGCATCCCCTCCCTGATGGGCGCCATGCTCGCCGCCGCCGCCTGCGTCTGGGGCGCTGCAGGGTTCTTCAGCCGGTCGCGGGCCCTCCTCGCCGGCCTGCTGCTGGGGGGAGGGCTTCTTCTCTCCACCGAGGCCTTCATCGCCAAGACCGACGCAATGCTGGCCGGGCTGACGGTCCTTGCCATGGCCGCCTTCGCGCGCCTCTACGCCGAGGCGCGGGGCGGGCCCGCGGCCGGCCGTCACACGGCCCCCCTCATGTGGATCGCCCTGGCTCTCGCATCCCTCGTGAAGATTCCCATCGCCCTGATGGTCGCCGCCCTTGCGGCCCTGACCCTGCGACTGGCCGACCGCAAGCCCCTCACGGTCCGGCCCGTCGGCTGGACCTGGGGCCTGATCCTCTTCGCCGCGATCGTCGGTCCCTGGGCCTGGGCGGTCACCATCGCGACCGACGGCGCCTTCTGGTCGACGGCCATCAGCGGCGATCTCGCCCCCAAGCTGGCGGGAGGCCATGAGAGCCACGGGGCCCCGCCGGGCATGCACGCCCTGGCCGCCCCGCTGCTGACCTTCCCCGGAACCCTCCTTCTTCCGGCCGCAGCCTGGGTCGCATGGCGCCGGAGGGCCGAGCCGGGCGTACGCTTCGCCCTTGCCTGGTTGATCCCCGCCTGGATCGTGTTCGAGCTGACGCCGACCAAGCTTCCGCACTATGTGCTGCCCTGCTACGCGGCTCTCGCCTGGCTTTGCGCCGCCGGTCTCACGGAGGCCGACCGGCCGCTGCCCCGGCGCCTCGGCGCGGCTCTGCACGGCCTCGCCGGCCTCTTGCTGGCGGGCGCCGCCATCTACCTTGCGGTGACCTACGGGAACCTCCCCGCCGCTGTTCTGACGGCTGTCCTCCTGCTCCTGGCCGGAGGCGCGGGCGCGATCCTCCTCCTCCGGGGTCAGGCCGTCCGCGCCCTGCTCTGGGCCCTGCCCCTGGGCGTCCTCGGACATGCCGCCCTGACCGGTCTCCTCGCGCCGGGCCTGAAACCCCTGCTTCTTTCGGAAAGGACGGTCGCCGTGCTTGAAGAGGCCCGGCTTCTCCCCGCCCAGGGGGTTGTGCCCGGTCCGGTCGCCGTGGCCGGCTATGCCGAACCCAGCCTGGTCTTCCTGGTCGGGACCGACACGGGCCAGGGGGGCGCCGAGGACGCCGCCCGGGCGTTGGCCTCAGGGCGCGCCGCCGTCGTCGAGAGCCGTGAACAGCCGGCCTTCCGCGCCGCTCTCGCCCGGGAGGGGATCACGCCGCGCGAGGTCGGCCAGGTCGCCGGCCTCAACTACTCCAATGGCGACGATACCGTCCTGACCGTCTACGCCCCGCCCAGGGAAATCCGCCCGTGAGCCGTTTCATCCAGATCGTCGAGGTCGGACCGAGGGATGGCCTCCAGAACGAGAAGACGACGCTGACCCCGGCCCAGAGGGTCGAATTCATCCGCCGGCTCGAGTCCGCCGGCGCCCGGCGCATCGAGACGGTCTCCTTCGTCAATCCAGCGCGCGTTCCCCAGATGGCCGGGGCCGAGGAGGTCTGCGAGGCCCTGCCCGCCGATCCGCGCCAGTCCCGGATCGGCCTCGTGCTGAACATGCGAGGATGGGAGAGGGCGGTCTCCACCGGCTGCGACGAGGCGAACGTGGTCGTCTGCGCCTCCGACGCCTTCGGGATCCGGAATCAGGGGGCCCCGACCTCGGATCAGATGGCCACCCTCGCCGCCGTGGCCGAGCGGCGCGCAGCGACGGGGGGGCCAAGGCTGTCCGTGACCTTCTCCGTGGCCTTCGGCTGCCCCTTCGAGGGCGAGGTGTCGCCACAGAGGGTGGTGTCCCTGGTGCGGGAGGCGGCCCAGCTTCCCCTCGACGAGATCGCCCTCGCCGACACCATCGGCGTCGCCGATCCCTGGACCGTCCGCAGGCTGTTGGAGGCGTGCCGGGGGGTGGCCGGCGATCGTCGCCTGCGCCTTCATTTCCACGATACGCGCAATACCGGCCTGGCCAACGCCTTCGCAGGCGTAGAGGCCGGCGTGGATGTGCTCGACGCCAGTTGCGGCGGCCTTGGCGGTTGTCCCTTCGCGCCGAACGCCACCGGCAACATCGGCACGGAGGACCTCGTCTACATGCTCGAGCGCGCAGGGTTTGCGACAGGATACGACCTGCCGGCCCTGATGGAGACGGCGGAGTGGATCTGCGCCCTGCTGGGCAAGACCCCGACAGCGTCGGTTACCCGTGCGGGGCTCTTCCCCCGACCCGCCTGAGGCCGTTTTCCGATCGCTGTGCAGGCCTGGCGTCGCGCAGCCGCCAGAGGACGGGCCGGATGACGGCGGCGGCGACAATGAGGGGCGAGATCCCCCAGACCGCCAGCGCCTCGATCCGCGACCTCGCCCGCTTCCGGAAGAAGCGAGCCAGTCCGCGTCCCTTGGCGAACTCCACCCGCAGCGGGTGCGCCCGGCTGGTGTGGCCCACATGCACGACCCTTGCGGCGGGCTGGAAGACCACCTGCCCTCCGGCCTGGCGCACACGCCAGCACAGGTCGATGTCCTCCACGTGCAGGAAATAGCCCTCGTCGAACCCGCCGAGGGCCTCGAAGTCAGCGCGCCGCATGGCGAAGCAGGCGCCTGACACCGTGGGCGCCTCGACAACGCCGGCCGGGGGCGGCTCGTCCTCCAGGTGCACCTCGAACCTGCGCAGGGCGGGCGCCAGCCTTGTCAGGTTCGACAGGCTGAGCAGGGTCGACACGGGCGTGATCTCGCCCCGACGACCGCCCCTCTGCTCCGAGCCGTCGCTGTTCATGATCCGGGCGCCCGCCAGGCTGGGCGAAGGGCGCCCGGCGAGGGCCTCCGAAAGGGCGGTGATTCCCCCAGGACCCAGGAAGGCGTCCGGGTTCAGGAACACGAGCAGCCCTCCCTTCGCAGCCTTCGCCCCCAGGTTGGCGCCGCGTGCGAAGCCTATGTTCCCCTGGCCGGAGATCAGGCGCACCCGGGGGTTCCGGCGCGCCAGCTCCCCGAGCCGGGCGGTGTCTTCCGGCAGGGAGCCGTTATCCACCAGGATGACCTCGGTCACTTCCGGTTGGGCCAGGGCGCTTTCGAGCGACGGGAAAAGGGAGTCGCCCGTCATGTAGACGACAACGATCACCGAGACCCCCCCGTCAGGGTGGGGAGGCGCCCGTGTCACAGCATCCTGGCCCGGACCTTGCGGCATCAGCTCCTCAACGCAGCACGGGCCAGATCCGGCGGGATCGCCTCGCCGGCAAGGGCCGACACCGCTTCGCCCAGGGGCAGGATGGTCTGCCCCTCGGACCCCAGTCGCCGGATCGCCACCGCGCGTCCCTCAGCCTCGCGACGGCCCACCGCGGCGATGACGGGGGTCTTGGCGAGGCTGTGTTCACGCACCTTGTAGTTGATCTTCTCGTTCCGCAGGTCCAGCTCGACCCGAAGGCCTGCAGCTTTCATCTCCGCCGCCACTTCGCGGGCGTACTCGTCAGCGTCGGAGGTGATCGAGGCCACCACCGCCTGGGTAGGGGCCAGCCACAGGGGGAAGGCCCCGGCGTAGTTCTCGATCGCCACGCCCAGGAACCGCTCCATCGAGCCGCAGATCGCCCGGTGCAGCATGACGGGCCTCTGCTTGGAGCCGTCCTCCGCCACGTACTCGGCGTCGAGGCGCTCGGGCAGGACGAAGTCCAGCTGCAGGGTGCCGCACTGCCAGGTCCGGCCAATGGCGTCGCGCAGGTGGAACTCCAGCTTCGGGCCATAGAAGGCGCCTTCGCCGGGCAGGGGCTCGACCTCCATGTTCACCGCCTGGCGGGCGGCCCGGTCGAGCTTGGCCTCGGCGATGTCCCAGACCTCGTCCGACCCCGCCCGGATGTCGGGCCGCAGGGCCAGCTTGACGCTGTGCAGGTCGAGGCCGAAGTCGGAATAGACCGAGTTCAGCAGCTTCACGAACTTCGTCGTCTCCGCCTCGATCTGGTCCTCGCGGCAGAAGATGTGGGCGTCGTCCTGGGTGAAGGCGCGCAGGCGCATGATGCCGTGCAGGGCGCCGGACGGCTCATACCTGTGGCAGGCGCCGAACTCGGCCATGCGCAGCGGCAGGTCGCGATAGCTCTTCTGGCCGAAGTTGAAGATCTGGACGTGCCCCGGACAATTCATGGGCTTGACGGCCAGCTCCTCGCCTTCCGTCGTCTCGCAGGTGAACATGGCCTGGCCGAACTTTTCCCAGTGGCCGGACTTCTCCCAGAGGCCCCGGTCCATGACCTGCGGCGCCTTGACCTCGACATAGCCGTCGGTCTCCAGGCGGCGGCGCATGTAGGCCTCCACCGTGCGGTAGAGGGTCCAGCCCTTGGGGTGCCAGAAGATCATCCCCTTCGCCTCTTCCTGCAGGTGGAAGAGGTCCATGGCCCGGCCGATCCGCCGGTGGTCGCGGCGCTCGGCCTCCTCGATCCGCTTCAGATAGGCCTCGAGGTCCGCCTCGCTCGCCCAGGCCGTGCCGTAGATGCGCTGGAGCTGGGCGTTGCGGTGGTCGCCGCGCCAGTAGGCGCCGGCCAGCTTGGTCAGCTTGAAGGCCTTGCCCACATGCCGCGTCGACGGCAGGTGCGGGCCGAGGCACAGGTCCTTCCAGCTTCCCTGCCGATAGACCGTGATGACCTCGTCCTCGGGCAGGTCCGATATGATCTCGGCCTTGTAGGCCTCGCCGATCTCCCTGAAGTGGGCGATGGCCTCATTCCGGTCCCAGACCTCGCGGACGATCTTTTCGTCCCGGTCGACGATCTCGGCCATGCGCGCCTCCATGGCCGAGAGGTCATCCAGCGAGAAGGGCTCGTCCCGGGCGAAGTCGTAATAGAAGCCCTCTTCGATGGCCGGGCCGATCGTCACCTGGGTCCCGGGGAAGAGTTCCTGCACGGCCTGGGCCAGGACATGGCTGGCGTCGTGCCGGATCACCTCCAGGGCGTCCGGGCTCTCGCGGGTCAGGATTTCGAAGGTCCCGCTGCGGGGCAGGGGGCGGTCGAGGTCCAGCAACTCGCCGTCCAGGCGCACCAGCAGGGCGCGCTTTTCCAGGGACTTGGCGATGGAGGCCGCCACGTCGCGGCCGCTGGCGCCCTCGTCGAAGGCCCTTTTCGAGCCGTCGGGAAAGATGAGTTCGATCATGGTTCAGGTCGTCCGGTTCGGAGACCCGGGGCCCGCCTTGGCGGGGCTATCCGGGCTCCGGGGCGGGACCGGGTCGTAACCCGATCCTCCCCAGGGATTGCATCTGCACAGTCGGCTGGCGGCCAGTCCGGCGCCTTTCCAGGGACCATGCGTGATCAGGGCCTCGGCCGCGTAATCCGAGCAGGTCGGAAGGAACCGGCACTGGCGCCCGATCAGGGGCGAAAGCGTCAGCTTGTAGGCGCGGTGGGCGCCCCTGACGCAACGTTGGTAAATGGTCATGCCGGCTCGCAGACTTGCGACTTAGGCCTGTGCCTATCCCGCGGGGTCCGCAGGATCAAGCCGCGCCGGCGGGGCTAGTTCGCGTTCCGGCCTTGCGGACGGCTTCAAGGGCGGCCTCGAAGGCCAGCAGGGTCGAAGCGTGCCGGGCGGGATAGTCCTTGACCGGGGCGAGCATGGCGAGATCCGAAAAACGTCCTTCAGGCGGCGATCCGCCTTCCTTCAGCATAGAGCGGAAGGCCCTGGTCGCCAACTCCAGGTCCGATTCACTGGCGCCGAGGATCGCCGCGCCGAGAATGGCGGCCGAAGCCTGGCCAAGGGCGCAGGCCTTCACGTCCTGGGCGAAGCGGTTGATCCGGCCCATGGCGTCGAGGCCGACATCGACCCTCACCCGGCTGCCGCAGAGGCGCGAGGTCTTCTCCGCGGAGCCGTCCGGGGCGTCGAGCCGACCCAGGTGCGGCAGGTTGGCCGCCAGGGCGAGGACCTTCGCCGAGTAGACATCGTCGATCATGTGTCCTTCGGCGGCGGGCCGCCCCTGTCCGCCCAGAGTCTCACGGCGTTCGCCGCCAGGGCCTCGTTCATGAGGCGGAACCCTTCCAGGTGGGCGCTGCGGTGGGCCTTGTAATGCGCCTTGGCCAGGAACCCCTGGAAGATCTCGCCGTTGGCGATAATGCAGCCGGTGGGGCTGAGGATGTCGACCTCGATGAACCGAACGGACTTCACCCAGCCGTCAGAGCGGGCGTCGCGCCAGTGAATCTGTTCCAGCGGCACCCATTCCAGAACGACGGGTCGGGCTTCCCGCGGCCTGCGGCCCGGCAGGGCCTCGGTCAACTCCAGCGGCGCGCCGATCCGGATCTGGCCTTGGGCCTGAGGATAGAGGGGATTCCAGCCGCTCCAGCCGTCGACATTGCTCAGCAGCTCCCAGAGGATTTCCGGCGGAGCCTGCACGCCGATCCGGTGCTCGACCTTCAGGGGCAGTGATCCCCCCGGAGGCTTGGGACCTCGGCCCCTCATGCCGAACATGGTCGGCGTCAGCATCGCCATCACGTTCTCTCCTTCAGTCGCCATGTCGCGCCCGTGGCGCTGTCCATGACCTCGACATTCAAGGCGGCCAGTTCGTCTCGGATCTGGTCGGCGGCGGCCCAGTCCTTGGCCGCCCGGGCCTCCGAACGACGGGTCACCAGGTCGTCGATCCGCGTCTTCAGGGCTTCGTCCACCCCGCCCTGGAACCAGGCCTCGGGGTCGCCGAACAGGAAGCCCATCAGACGGGCGGAGGCCAAGAGCCGGCCCTTGGCCTCGGCGCGGCCAGGGCCTGTCGCCGTCTCCAGGGCGGTGGCCAGGCCGAAAAGCTCGGCCATGGCGGCCGGCGTGTTCAGGTCATCCTCCAGGGCGGCCAGGAAGGCCGGGTCCGGACCCGTCTCGGCCGCGTCCACCCCGGCTGCGCGGCGCAGGGCGCCGTAGAGCCTGTCCAGGGCCTTGACCGACTGTGCAAGGAGGTCGCCGGTCCATTCCAGGGGGGCGCGGTAATGGCCGACCAGGAGGGCCCAGCGCAGGGCCTCTCCGGGCGCGGTCTTCACCAGGTCCTTGACCAGGGCGACATTCCCCTGGCTCTTCGACATCTTCTCCTCGCCGAAGTTCAGGAAGCCGTTGTGTACCCAGTACCGGGCGTAGGCGCGGTCCCTGTCCTGGGCGTGGTCGTGGAGGCAGGCGCCCTGCGCCCGTTCGTTCTCATGGTGCGGGAAGAGCAGGTCGATGCCGCCGCCGTGGATGTCGATGGGCAGGCCCAGGGACTGCTCGATCATGGCCGTGCATTCGATGTGCCAGCCCGGCCGGCCAGGGCCGAAGGGGCTGTCCCAAACCGGCTCGCCCGGCTTGGAGGGCTTCCAGAGCACGAAGTCCGCCGGATGGCGCTTGTAGGGGGCCACGTCCACCCGGGCGCCGGCGATCATGTCCTCCATCGGGTGGCCGGACAGGGCGCCGTAGTCGCCGCAGGCCTGGGTGTCGAACAGGACATGGCCCTCTGCAGCGTAGGCCGAGCCGTTCGCGACCAGCCGGCCGATCAGGGCGATGATGGCGTCCATGGTCCGCGTCGCCCGGGGCTGGAGGCTGGGCCTCAGGGCGCCCAACTCGGCCATGTCGGCGTTGTAGGCGGCCAGGTAGCGTTCGGTGATCACGTCGATGGCGACGCCTTCCTCGGCGGCCCTGCGGTTGATCTTGTCGTCCACGTCCGTGACGTTGGCGGCGTACAGCACCGCCGCCTCGCCGTAGGTCGCGCGGAGGAGGCGGAACAGCAGGTCGAACACCACAACCGGCCGGGCGTTGCCGATGTGGGCGTAGTTGTAGACCGTCGGGCCGCAGACATACATCGTCACCCGGGCTGGATCGGCGGGGACGAAGGGCCGCTTGGCGCGGGCCTGGGTGTCGTAGAGCGAAAGCGGCATGGGACGGGCTGGACCTGGCGGAATGCGTCGTGAGGTTGCCCCCGGCGGGGAGGCTCCCGTATACAGTCTGGCCGTCCGGCGGGCCAAGGACTTTGGGGACGCCCCCGACCCGCCGCGCGGCGCGTAAAGGAAGATCCCATGGCCGCTCCCGCCGACTCCAACGCCGCCGCCGTGCCTGCAGGCCTCGAACCCCTGCGCCGCCCGACCCGCGAGGAGGCCATGGAGGCCGTCCGCACCCTGATCGCCTGGGCGGGCGACGACCCCCGCCGCGAGGGCGTGATCGACACCCCCAAGCGGGTCATCGACGCCTACCAGGACTGGTTCGAGGGCTACCGCCAGGATCCCGCCAAGGAGCTGTCCAAGACCTTCGAGGACGTCCAGGGCTATGACGACATCGTCATGCTGCGGGACATCGAGGTGGAGAGCCACTGCGAGCACCACATGGCCCCCTTCCTGGGCAAGGCCTACGTGGCCTACATGCCGACCAACCGGGTCGTGGGCATCTCCAAGCTGGCCAAGGTGGTGACCATCTTCGCCCGTCGCCTGCAGAACCAGGAGACCCTGACCCAGCAGATCGCCAACGCCATCAACGACAGCCTGCGCCCGGCCGGCGTGGCGGTCCTGGTCGACGCCGCCCACCAGTGCATGACCACCCGCGGCCTGCACCACCGGCACGTCTCGACGATCACCACCCAGTTCACCGGGGTCTTCAAGACGGATGATGGGCTGCGTCAGCGCTTCCTGGACTTCGCCAACCGCAGATAGGAGCCGCCATGACCGCCGACTTCCCCGCGGCTCCCTCGGTCGAGGCGCTGGAGACCGGCGACGTCCTGGCCCCCCGCTTCGGCCCCGACGGGCTGATCGCCGCCATCGCCCAGCACGCCGAGACCGGCGAGGTGCTGATGCTGGCCTGGATGAACGCCGAGGCCCTGCGCGCCACCCTGGCCTCCGGCGAGGCCGTCTATTTCAGCCGTTCCCGCCAGGCCCTCTGGAAGAAGGGCGAGACCTCCGGCCAGGTCCAGGTCGTGGAAGAGGTGCGCATCGACTGCGACCAGGACGCCGTCCTCCTGCGGGTCCGGCCCCAGGGCGACGGCGGCGCCTGCCATGTGGGCGCCCGGACCTGCTTCTTCCGGAGCGTGACCGCCGACGGCGCGGGCCTCGTTCCCGTCCCCGGCGCCGGACCGGACCGCGAAGCTGGCTGAGCCGCCTCAGGCCTCCGCGAGCCCCGAGACCCCGTCAGGTCCCGGCGTGAAGGTGAAGGTCTTCAGGACGCGCGTCGTGAAACTGGTGTCCAGGATGGTGGAAACGGCGACCATTTCGGCCTTGCCTTCCGTGCGGCCCAGGGTGAGGAGGACGAAGCCCTTGGCGGCCTGGTTGGAATAGACCACCTCGCGGTTGGTGCGGGCGAAGATCTCGCCCACCGGAATGTCCGTCAGGATATCCCCGGCGCCCGGGCTGGTGACGGCGGTCGTCCCGAACTCGACGGCCACCCGGGTCCCGCCCTCGGGGGCGTCAAAAAGCTCGTTGGCCCAGAAGGCGTGGCTGTCGCCGGAGACGACCACGGCGTTGGCCTTGGCCTTCTGGATGAGGCCGTACAGACGCTGGCGGTCGGCGGGATAGCCGTCCCACATGTCTAGGCCATAGGGCAGACCCAGGCTCGCCATGCCGCTCATCCGTTCGAGGCGCGCCGCCCCTCCCGGCCCCATCCGGGCCATGGCGGCCTCGAGCCGGGCGGGTTCCGTCTCCGCCCTGATGTCGGGTACGCCGACCCGGGCCATGATCACCTCATTGCCGAGGACCTGCCAGGTGCGGCCGGTGCGGACCGAGTTGGCGAGGCCCCGGCGCAGCCAGTCCGCCTGGGCCGGGCCCATCATGCGGCGTTCCGGGTCGGCCAGACGCCAGCGGAAGCGGGCGACATCCGGCTTCCCGTCCGGTCCGTTCAGGTCCACGGCATAGTCGAGCTGTTCGTCCCGGGCGGTGATGCGGGTCTCAAGCATGAAGAGGGTGGCGAGGTCGCCGAACTCGAAGGCCCGGTGGATGGAAAAACCGCCGCCGTCCGGCTCCCGGATCGGCATCCACTCGTAATAGGCCTTGATGGCGGCGGCCTTGCGCCGGTTCCAGGAGCCCTGGTCCGGCTTGTGGTTCTCGGCGCCGCCCACCCAGGCGTTGTTCGCGGTCTCGTGATCGTCCCAGACAACGATCCAGGGGGCCCGGGCATGCGCGGCCTGGAGCTGGGGATCGGTCTTCACCTGGGCGTGGCGGTTGCGATAGTCGGAGAGGGTGACGATTTCGTGGGCCGGGCGGACCAGGCGGTTCAGTTTCCTGCCGGTCTCGGCGCCATATCCGTCGGCCGCGTATTCGTAGATGTAGTCGCCCAGGTGCAGGACGACGTCGACCCGGGGCAGGTCGGCGATGGCCTGATAGGCGTTGAAATAGCCGCCCGGGTAGAGGGCGCAGGAGGCGATAGCCAGCACGGCGTCCTCCACCGGGCCCTCGGGCAGGGTGCGGGTGCGGCCCATGGGCGAGGTCACGCCATTCGAGGTGAAGGTGAAGGTATAGGCCCGGCCGGCGTCCAGACCGCCGACGTCGACCTTGACCGTGAAGTCACGGGACGCCGAGGTGGTTCCCCGACCCGACTTCGCCCCGCCCGCCATGCGGTCTACGGGGTTGAGGCTCCACTCGTAGGAGATGGATCCGGCGGAGGGGTCCATGGGTGTGATCCGGGTCCAGAGTATGACCCGGTCGGCGGTGGGATCCCCGGAGGCCACCCCGTGGTCGAACCGAACCGGGCGGTCCTGCGCCGCTGCCGGCCCGCCGACAGCGGCGGTTCCCGCCCCGAAGAGGGCCAGAGCCCGGCGTCGATCCATGCGCATGTCTGGTGTCTCCCCCCCCAATCGGCCCCGAGGACCGGCGCCTTCCGCGGACGCCCCCCAATAAAGAAGCCTGATGACAGTCCCGTGTCCAGACCGGGGGCCTTGCGCCGGGTGGCGGAAGCGGGAACATGCGGCATGCCCGAGGCTCCGGACCCCGAAGGAATCGACGATGAGGACTCCGGCCCCGCGCCGGGCGGCGACATCCTGGAGGCTGTCCTGCCCGCCGGTGTTCCGGGGCGTCTCGACCGGGCCCTGGCGGACCTTCTGCCCCAGCTTTCCCGGGCGCGCCTGAGGAGCCTCCTGGAGACCGGCGCCGTCACCCGTGAGGGCGCGGTGGTCGCCGACCCCTCCGGGCGGGCGCTCCCGGGGGCCTATCGTGTGAGGGTCCCCGCCCCGGCGCCGGCTGTCCCTGCGCCACAGGACATCCCCCTGGCCATCCTGTTCGAGGACGCCTGCCTCGTCGTTGTCGACAAGCCCGCCGGCATGGCCGTGCATCCCGGACCGGGCGTACCGGACGGAACCCTGGTCAACGCCCTCCTTCACCACTGCGGCGCCTCGCTCTCGGGGGTCGGCGGGGTGGCGCGGCCCGGGATCGTCCACCGGCTGGACAAGGACACCTCGGGCGTCATGGTCGCGGCCAAGACCGACGCCGCCCACCAGGGCCTCGCCGCCCTGTTCGCCGCCCATGACATCGAACGAAGCTACATCGCCCTGGTGCGGGGCGCGCCAGGCCCGCCTGCCGGCGAGATCCGCACGCGGATCGGACGCTCGGCCCATGACAGGATGAAGATGGCGGTGCTGAAGACCGGCGGGCGAGAGGCGGTGACCCATTACCGGACCGAGCGCACCTTCGGACCCACCGCCGCGCCCCTGGCGGCCCGGGTGTCGTGCCGGCTCGAGACGGGCCGCACTCACCAGATCCGGGTCCACATGGCCTCCCTGGGCTGCCCCTGCCTGGGCGATCCTGTCTACGGCTCAGGCGCGCCGGCGGCCCCCGTCCGGGAGGCTCTGGCGGGCGCCGGGCTGACCCGTCAGGCGCTCCATGCGGCGGTGCTGGGTTTCGTTCATCCCGTGACAGGCGAGCGACTGCGCTTTGAATCGCCGATGCCCGCCGACATGGCCGCCCTGGAGATGCGCCTGTCCGATTTGTAACCGGCCCGCCGGCCGCTTCGCCTTGATGCCGCCGTTTTCCTCTCCTAGGTCATTCCCGAGTCGGGAGGTGGGTCTTTTCGCCTTCCGTGCAGGAGGAAATGGACCGATGTCTGCGAACGCTCTGGCGGTGATGACCCCCGAAGGCGGCCTGTCGCGCTACCTGACCGAGATTCGCAAGTTCCCCATGCTGACCAAGGACGAGGAGTTCATGCTGGCCAAGCGCTGGCGTGAACATGAGGATCCGAAGGCGGCGCACCGGCTGGTCACCAGCCACCTTCGCCTCGTGGCCAAGATCGCCATGGGATATCGCGGCTATGGCCTGCCGATCGGGGAGGTGATCTCCGAGGGCAATGTCGGTCTTATGCAGGCCGTCAAGAAGTTCGAGCCCGACAAGGGCTTTCGCCTCGCCACCTACGCCATGTGGTGGATCCGCGCCTCGATCCAGGAATACATCCTGAGATCCTGGAGCCTGGTGAAGATGGGCACCACCGCCTCGCAGAAGAAGCTGTTCTTCAACCTGCGCAAGGCCAAGAGCGCCATCTCCGCCTTCCAGGACGGCGACCTCCGGCACGATCAGGTTGAGCAGATCGCCACCAAGCTGGGGGTCGAGGAGTCGGAGGTCATTTCGATGAACCGCCGGTTGTCTGGTCCGGACGCCTCACTGAATGCGCCCATGCGTGTGGACGGGGAGAGCGAGTGGCAGGACTGGCTGGAGGACACCGGCGCCGTCAGCCAGGAGACCCAGGTCGCCGAGGACCAGGAGCGGACCCAGCGCATGAGCCTGCTGGACGCCGCCATGACCGAGCTGACGGACCGCGAACGGCACATCCTGACCGAGCGCCGGCTGAAGGACGACCCCACCACCCTCGAGGACCTGGCCTCCCAGTACGGGGTCAGCCGCGAGCGGGTGCGCCAGATCGAGGTGCGGGCCTTCGAGAAGCTGCAGAAGGCGATGCTGGCATCGGCCCGCGAGAAGAACCTGGTCGAGGCCTGACCGCTTCGCCCGGCGAGAGCGGCCAAGTCAACGCGCATTGACATCTGTCCTGTGAGTGGGTCACCTCGATCCTCCGGGGGGTTGCGCACGCACGCGGCCCCGCTGGCAAGAACGGCAGGAACGGGAGAGCGCCATGAACATCGCCGTCAGGATCGAGTCCGACGAGGCCGTCCGCGAGGCCAACGAAACCCCCCTCGAGCTTCTGAACCCGGGCCGTCCAGACCGGTTCCAGAAGGACACCATCCTGGCGGTCTTCGCCCGTTTGCGCCGCGAGGACCCGGTCCACTTCACCGCCGAGAGCGACTTTGGCCCCTATTGGTCGGTCACCCGGTGGAAGGACATCATGGCGGTGGACACCAACCACGAGATCTTCTCTTCGGCCCAGGGCATCACCCTGCCCAACCTGGTGGCCCTGGCCGAGCAGCAGAAGGTGCTGGGTGAACTGGCCCGGCCCCGCACCGGCGGCGGCGCCGGCTTCATCACCATGGACGAGCCCGAGCATGGCGTGCAGCGCAAGGCCGTCAGCCCCACAGTGGCGCCGGCCAACCTTCAGCGCATGGCGCCGATCGTCCGTGAGCGTGCCGGCCTGATCCTCGACTCCCTGCCCATCGGCAAGGAGTTCGACTGGGTCGACCTGGTGTCGAAGGAACTGACCGCCATGACCCTGGCGACCCTGTTCGACTTCTCCTTCGAGGACCGCCGCAAGCTGACCTACTGGTCCGACATCGTCACCAACCCGCCCGGCCACGGCCCGGTGAAGAGCTGGGAGCACAAGTTCCAGGCCCTGACGGAGTGCTTCATGGCCTTTGAGGAGCTGTGGAACCAGAAGGTCGACGCCGAGCCGTCCGCCGACCTGATCTCCATGCTGGTGCACAACCCGGCCACCCGGGACATGGACCGCGACACCTATCGCGGCAATGTCATCCTGCTGATCGTCGGCGGCAATGACACCACCCGCAACACCATCTCCGGCAGCGTCGTGGCCCTGAACCAGTTCCCGGCTCAGTATGACAAGCTGCGGGCCAACCCGGCCCTGATCCCGTCCATGGTCTCCGAGACCATCCGCTGGCAGACCCCCCTGGCCCACATGGCCCGGGTGGCGAAGTCCGACTTCGAGCTGGGCGGCAAGACCATCAAGGCCGGCGACCGGGTGGTGATGTGGTACCTCTCGGGCAACCGGGACGAGGACGAGATCGACAACCCCAACGCCTACATCATCGATCGCGACCAGTCCCGGCATCACATGTCCTTCGGCTTCGGCGTGCACCGTTGCGTGGGCAACCGCGTGGCCGAGCTCCAGCTGACCATCATCTGGGAAGAGATCCTGAAGCGTTTCCCGGAGATCCGGCTGGCGGGCGAGCCTGTGCGCAACTATTCGGCCTTCGTGCACGGCTTCGAGACCCTGCCGGTCATCATTCCGAGCCGGAACTGAGCCGGGAGCCAACCCGATGACCGACCTGGCTGAACCGGCGCATCTTGTCGCGCCGCGGCGACGCGACGCCGCGGCGACCCGGGCGGCCATCCTCGAGGCGGCGAAGCGCGCCTTCGCCGTCACCGGGTACGACCGGACGTCCCTGCGCGACATTGCCGCCCTGGCGGGGTCGGACGTGGCCCTCATCCCGCGCTATTTCGGCGGCAAGGAGGGCCTGTTCACCGAGGCCCTCAAGGCGACCATCGCCCCCGACCGCCTGCGCGACTGGGACCGGCGCCGCTTCTCCCGGGACGTCGCCGAGATGATGGCCGGCGCCGCCGATATCGCCGATCCCCGGACCCGGACCTTCCAGTTCCTGCTGCAGGCGGCGACCTCGCCCACCACGGCGCCGCTGCTGGGCCGTGCGGTGCAGGAGCGTTTCCTGGCGCCCATCCGGGACTGGCTGGGCGACGAGGCCGGGCAGGAGCGGGCCCGCGTGCTGGCCGCCATCTACATCGGCTTTCTGGTCGAACGCCTGATCCGCGGCGCCGCCCTGGAGGGCGTCGAGCGCACCGCCTTCGTCGACCGGGTGACGGCCGTTCTCGAGGGTGTGATCGATCCCCAGGCCTGAGCCCGCCTCAGTCCAGGTAGGGGTCGCGCATCATGATGATGTCGTCGCGCTGGGGGCTGGTGGACAGAAGGGCCACCGGCGCGCCGACCAGCTCTTCGATCCGGCGGACATACTTCACCGCGGCTCCGGGGAGGTCCTTCCAGGAGCGGGCGCCCTGGGTGCTGTCGGTCCAGCCCTCGATCTCCTCGTAGACCGGGACCAGGCGGGCCTGGTCGCGCAAGCCGGCGGGCAGATAGTCCACCGGCTGGCCGTCGAGGGTGTAGCCGGTGCAGATCTTCAGGGTCTCGATCCCGTCCAGCACGTCCAGCTTGGTCAGGACGATGCCCTCGACGCCGCCGACCCGGACCGACTGACGCACCAGGGCGGCGTCGAACCACCCGCAGCGGCGCGGCCGGCCGGTGACCGTGCCGAACTCATGGCCGCGCTCGCCCAGCCGGGCGCCGATCTCGTCGTGCAGCTCGGTGGGGAAGGGACCCTCGCCCACCCGGGTGGTGTAGGCCTTGACGATGCCCAGGACATAGCCGCCCGCCTGGGGCCCGACCCCCGAGCCCGCCGCCACCTGGCCGGCCACGGTGTTGGAGCTGGTCACGTAAGGATAGGTGCCGTGGTCGACGTCCAGCAGGGTGGCCTGGGCGCCCTCGAACAGGACCCGCCGGCCGGCGCGGATCTGGTCGCCGAGGATGCGCCAGGCCGGCTTCACGAAGGGCGCGACCTGGGGCGTGATCTCCGCCAGCTGGGCGAGGATGTCGGCGGGGGTGACGGGGGAGAGGCCCAGGCCCGCGCGCAGGGCGCCGTGGTGGGCCAGCAGGCGCTCGATCTTGGTCTCCAGCGCCTCGCGGTCGGAGAGGTCGGCGAAGCGGATGGCCCGGCGGCCGACCTTGTCCTCATAGGCCGGGCCGATGCCGCGGCCCGTGGTGCCGATCTTCCCGGCGCCGGCCCGGGCCTCCCGCGCCTGGTCGAGGTCGCGGTGCAGGGGCAGGATGAGGGTGGCGTTGTCCGCCAGGACCAGGACGTCCGGCGTGACCTCCAGGCCCTGGGCCCGGGCGCGGCCGATCTCGTCCATCAGGGACCAGGGGTCCACCACCACGCCGTTGCCGATGATGCTGAGCTTGCCCTGCACCACGCCCGAGGGCAGCAGGGACAGCTTGTAGGTCTTGTCGCCCACCACGATGGTGTGGCCGGCGTTGTTGCCGCCCTGGAAGCGGACGACCACGTCCGCCCGGTCGGCCAGCCAGTCGATGACCTTGCCCTTGCCCTCGTCGCCCCACTGGCCGCCGATGACGGTGACGTTGCCCATGATGTGATCCTGTCAGGTATGCGTCCGCCGCCTGCCAGCGACTCCGTTCCCGCCCTTCGACAGGCGCTCGGCGGGGGGAGGGTCTGCAATGTCTGGACCCGAGGCGGCGCAGGTTGCGCCGGGCTTCCGGTCCGCGGGGGATAGACAGGCGGGCGGGGCCGACGTCAAGGGGTTTTGGTCTGGAGCCGTCGGTCTCCGGGCGCTAGGACGGAACCATGGACAGACCTCGCTTCCACCTCGCCTTCCCCGTCCGCGACCTTGCCGAGGCCCGGGCCTTCTATGGCGGCCTGCTGGGCTGCGCCGAGGGCCGTTCGAGCCCGGAATGGGTGGACTTCGACTTCCACGGCCACCAGATCGTGGCCCACCTCGCGCCGGCGCCGGAGGATGTCGCGACCAATCCCGTGGACGGCGAGGACGTGCCGGTGCGTCATTTCGGGGTGATCCTGGACCTCGCCTCATGGCGCGCCCTGGCCGACCGGCTGGAGGCGGCGGGCGTGGACTTCATCATCCCGCCCCAGGTCCGTTTCCAGGGCCAGCCCGGCGAGCAGGCGACCCTCTTCTTCCTCGATCCGTCGGGCAACGCCCTGGAGTTCAAGGCCTTCGCCGACGACGCCATGGTCTTCGCCCGGTGAGCGTCCTGGCCTTCGCCGATATCGAGGCGGCGGCCGAGCGCCTTTCGGGACAGGCGGTCGTCACGCCCCTCATCGAGAGCCCGGCCCTGAACGAGAGGCTGGGCCTGCGGGTGCTGATCAAGCCCGAGACCCTGCAGAGGGTGGGGGCCTTCAAGTTCCGGGGCGCCTTCAACCGACTGTCGCAGATCGCCCCCGCCGACCACCCTCGCGGGGTGGTGGCTTTTTCCTCGGGCAATCATGCGCAAGGGGTGGCCCTGGCGGCGCGGCTGCTGGACATGCCGGCGGTGATCGTCATGCCCGCCGACGCCCCTCAGGTGAAGGTCGAGGCCACCCGCGGCTACGGCGCCGAGGTGGTCTTCTACGACCGGATGACCGAGAGCCGGGAGGCGATCGCCGCCCGGCTGGCCGGGGAGAGGGGAGCCGTCATCGTCCCGGCCTACGACGATCCGGACATCATTGCGGGGCAGGGTACGGCGGGGCTGGAGCTGGCCCGGCAGGCGCAGGCCCTGGGGGCGGAGATGGACGTCGTGGTCGGTCCGGTGGGTGGCGGCGGACTGATGGCGGGGGTGGCCCTGGCGGTGCAGACCCTGTCGCCCCGGACCCGGATCGTGGGGGTGGAGCCGGAACTCTATGACGACGCCCGCCGGTCCCTGGCCAGCGGCCGGCGCGAGACGGCGGCGCCGACCGTGCGGACCCTCTGCGATTCCCTGGAGACGCCGTCGACGGGGGAGCTGACCTTCCCGATCCTGAGGGAGCGCCTCTCGGCCATCGTGACCGTGAGCGACGCCGAGGTGGCCGAGGCCCTGCGGCTGGCCTTCTCCACCCTCAAGCTGGTGGTGGAGCCCGGCGGCGCGGTCGGCCTGGCCGCCTTGATGGCGGGCAGGGTTCCCGGAATCCCGCCCGGCGCCTGCGTCGGCCTCGTCCTGTCCGGCGGCAATGTCGACCCGGACCTCTTCGGGCGGGTGCTGCGCGGGGAATTCTGAGCCGCCGCCGCTGGCGGAAGCCGTCCCCAGGGGTTAATCACGCGGGCAGACCTGTTTCCCCCGGGGACCCGAATGACCCTCAAGCGCACCCTCCTGGCCGGCCTGTCGGCCCTGTTGATCTCTGTTCCCGCCCTGGCCGCCGACCTGGATCCGGCCCGCCTGACCCAGCATGTGAAGGTGCTGTCGGACGACGCCTTCGAGGGCCGCGCCCCGGATACCGAGGGCGAACGCAAGACCGTGGCCTACCTCGTCGAGCAGTTCAAAAGCTTCGGCCTGCAGCCCGGCGGCGACCTGCAGAAGGACGGGACTCGGGCCTGGACCCAGGACGTGCCCCTGGCCCGCTTCGACACCGAGGGCCCGGTGGCGGTCAGCGTGAACGTCGGCGGCCAGACCCGCGCCTGGACCCAGGGCGAAGAGGTCGCCATCCGGGCGGCCCAGACCGGGATCAGCCGCCTGACCCTGAAGGATGTCCCCCTGGTCTTCATCGGCTATGGGGTGACGGCGCCCGAGCGGAACTGGGACGACTTCAAGGGCCTCGACATGAAGGGCAAGATCGGCCTGGTGCTGATCAACGACCCCGACTTCGAGACCGGACAGGGGGACTTCGGCGGCAAGGCCATGACCTATTACGGCCGCTGGACCTACAAGTTCGAGGAGGCCGCCCGGCGCGGGGCCGTGGGCTTCCTGGTGATCCATGAGACCGATCCGGCGTCCTACGGCTGGGCGACGGTGAAGAACTCCAACACCAGCACCCTCTTCGACATCATCCGCGCCAATCCCGCCCAGTCCCACGCGCCCCTGGAGGGCTGGATCCAGCGCGACGTGACCGTGGACCTGTTCAAGGCGGCGGGCCTCGACTTCGAGGCGCTGAAGGCCAAGGCCCAGACCCGGGACTTCCGCCCTGTCGAGCTGACCGGCGTGACCTTCTCCACCGACTACGCCGTCCGGGCGCAGAAGATCATCTCGAAGAACGTCGTCGCCCGGAAGCCGGGGCGCCGCCATGCCGACGAGACCGTCATCTACACGGCGCACTGGGACCATCTGGGCGTGGGCGCGCCGGACGCCAGGGGCGACCGGATCTACAATGGCGCCCAGGACAACGCCCTGGGGATCGCCTCCCTGCTGGAGGTCGGCCGCAAGTACGCCCTCGCGCCGGCGCCGGATCGCTCGGTGGTCTTCCTGGCCGTGACCGCCGAAGAGCGCGGCCTCCTGGGCTCTGAGTACTATGCCGCCAACCCGCTCTATCCGCTGGCGACGACGGCGGGGGTGATCAACATGGACGGGGCTTCCACGGCTGGCCCGGCCAGGGATTTCACGACCTCCGGCGACGCGCCCCTGACCCTGCAGGACGACCTGGTGGCCCTGGCCGCCAAGCGGGGCCGGGTCTATACGCCGGATCCCAACCCGGGCGCCGGCTACTTCTTCCGCTCGGATCACTTTCCTTTCGCCAAGCGCGGCGTGCCGGCCATCTCCTTCGGGTCGGGCCGGGACCTGATCGAGGGCGGCAGGGAGAGGGGCGAGGCCCTGGCCAGGGACTATACGACCTACCGCTACCACCAGCCCGCTGACGAATGGTCGCCCGACTGGAACCTGACCGGGGCGGCCCAGGACGGGGCGCTGCTTCACGATCTCGGTCGTGAGCTGGCCAACTCCCGTCGTTGGCCGGACTGGAAGGCGGGCTCGGAGTTCCGCGCCGTCCGGGCGGATACAGCGTCCTTGCGGCGATAGGCGAGGTCTCGACGCCAGCGCGCGATGTCCTATGGTGACGCGCGTCATCTTTTGAGCGAGTCCATGCCCGACACCGCCCTCGCCCCTGCCGGAAAGCGCGAGATCACCAAGGCGCAGAACCGCCAGACGATCCTCGATGCGGCGCGCGAGGTGTTCGGCGAGGTGGGGTTCGAGGCGGTGACCGTGCGCGACATCATCCGCCGCACGGGCCTGGCCTCGGGGACCTTCTACAACTACTTCCGCTCGAAGGAGGAGGTCGCCGCCGCCCTGTCCCGGGACGGCGCCCGCCGCTTTTCACCGGTGCTGAAGGCCCAGCGGGAGCGGGCCCGGACCTGGGAGGAGTTCGTCCGCGGGGCGCTCAGCGCCTATTACGGCTTCCTGGCCAGCGAGCACGACAGCTGGATGTCCCGCCGGACGGCCGGGGAGGCGGGCGAGGTCCCGATGGGCGAGACTCCGGAAACGGCCGCCGTCTTCGAGGAGGTGCGCCGGTCCATCGTCGATGAGGCGGAGCGCGGCGGAGCGCGGGGGGTCGACGCCGATTACCTCGCCGCCGCCTGCATCGGACTCGCAAGGGAAATCGGCTGGAAGATGCTGACCCGACGTCCTGTGGACACCGCCGCTGCAACGGACTTCGCCGCCACCCTGATCCTCCGGGGCACCGCCGGCCTCGCCGAGGCGCCCCGGTGAGCCGCGCAAGCCAGGGTCGGGCGGTCCTGTCCTGGATCCTGTCCCTTCCCGCGCCCGTCCTGCGCCTGCTGTCCGGCGGCGCGGCGACCTACCGGGAGGGGCGGACCCTGGATCCCCGCCTTCAGTTCCTGGCCGCCGGCGCGCGCCGGGGTCGCCCGATGAGCGCCATGACCCCTGAGGAGGCCCGCCGCGCCAGCGCCGCCGCCTTCCGCGCCACCGCCGAGGCGCCGCCCCCCGGCGTACGCATCGAGGCCCTGACCGTACCGGGCGGCGAAGGCGACCGGCCCGCCCGCCTCTATCGGCCCTCACGGCCCTTGCCGGATATTCCCGTCCTGGTCTTCGCCCACATGGGCGGCGGAGTGATCGGCGACCTCGATACCGCCGAGGGGTTCTGCGGTCGCCTGGCCGAGTCCCTTCGCGGGCCCGTCTTGTCCGTGGATTACCGTCTGGCCCCCGAGCACCGGTTCCCGGCGGGATACGAGGATGTCCTGGCGGCCTTCCGCTGGGCCCGCGACAACGCCGGGGCCCTGGGCGCGCCTGCGGGGCGGGCGGCCATCGGCGGAGACTCCATGGGCGGGCTGTTCGCCGCCGCCCTGGCGCAGGAGATGCGGCGGACCGGTGAGCCGGGACCCGACCTGCAGCTGCTGGTCTATCCTTGCGTGGACCTGGCCAGCGAGACCCCGTCCATGACGGCCTTCGCCGACGCCTTTCCCCTGGACCGGGCCACGATGGACTGGTTCGTCGGCCACTATCTCCCGCCCGGCGGGGATCCCGCCGATCCGCGCAATGCGCCGGGCCAGACCGAGGACCTGTCAGGCCTGGCGCCGGCCGTGATCGCCACCGCCGGCTTCGATCCCCTGGTCGACCAGGGCGAGGCCTACGCCCGCCGTCTCGCCGCCGCCGGCGTGCCGGTGGACTACCGACGCTATGACAGCCTGGTCCACGGCTTCACGGCCTTTGGCGGCGTAGTCCCGGAGGCCCGCCGGGCCTGCGCGGAGATCGCCGGCCTGGTCGCCGCCCGGCTCTCCCAACCCCTTCGGAAGGACTGAACCATGCGTGCGCTCGTCGTCGAGGAACTGGCCGCGGAGTACGCCGGCTGCCGGGTCAAGGACCTGCCCGATCCGGTCCCGGGGCCTGGGGAGGTGCTGGTCAAGGTCCGGGCGGGCGCCCTGAACTTCCCCGACCTCATGCAGACTCGCGGCGAGCACCAGCACAAGCCGCCCGTACCCTTCACCCCGGGCATGGAGATGGCCGGAGACGTGGTGTCGGTGGGCGAAGGCGTCACCGCCTGGAGACCCGGCGACGCCGTGGCGGGGGGGTCGCGCACCGGCGCCTTCGCCGAGTACGCCGTCAGTCCCGCCGCCGCCCTGCACCGCAAGCCTGAGGGAATGACCTACGGCCAGGCCGCCGGCTACCAGGTCTGCTACCTCACCGCCTGGGTCGCGCTGGTCCGCAGGGCGCAGGTCCAGCCCGGGGAGTGGATTCTGGTGCATGGCGCCGCCGGGGGGACGGGCCTTGCGGCCGTCGACCTGGCCCGGCATCTGGGCTGCCGGGTGATTGCGGCCTCGGCCTCCGACTCCAAGCTGGCGGTCATCGAGAAGGAGTATGCCCCGGACGCCGTGGTGAATGTGACAGGGGGGTTCAAGGACAGGGTCAAGGAGATCACAGGCGGGCGCGGCGCCGATGTCATCTTCGACCCGGTCGGCGGGGATGTCTTCGACGAGAGCGTGCGCTGCATCGCCTTTGATGGCCGCATCCTGTCCATCGGCTTCACCTCAGGTCGCCTGCCCGTGCTGCCGGTCAACTACGCCCTGATCAAGGGTTTCTCGGTCATGGGGGTCCGGGCTGGCGAGTATGGCCGGAAGTTCCCGGAGAGGGGCCGGGAGAACAACGAGGCCATCTGGAAGCTGGCGGCCGAGGGCGCCATGCATCCCCGGGTGGATCGGGAGTTTCCCCTGGACCATTGGCGCGAGGCCTTCGACACCCTGGCCGACCGGACCGTGGTGGGAAAGACCATCATCCGGCCCGACCTTTGACCGCTCACCGGGCCGCCCGGCAGGCCGGCGGCATTGACAGGGGATCGGGCATCCCTTATTCCCCGCGCCTCGTTTGCCCCCGGAGCTGGTCCCGTGAAGCGCACATTTCAGCCCTCCCGTCTCGTGCGCGCGCGCCGTCACGGCTGGCGCGCCCGCATGGCCACCAAGAACGGCCGCAAGGTCATTGGTCGTCGTCGCGCCAAGGGCCGCAAGCGGCTGACCGCCTGACGGCGCGACGCCGGCAGGTTGAAGGGCCCTCCGGATGGAGGAACCCGCCCCCCCCATTGAGCGCCTCAGGACGCGCCCGGGCTTCCTTGAAGCGGCCCGGGGAAAATCATGCGCGCGCGGCGCTGTGCTGATGCAGGTCCGAGACCGCCAGGACGGGGACCCCTTGATCCGCGTGGGATTCACGGCGACCCGAAGGATCGGCGGCGCCGTGGTCCGGAACCGCGCAAAGCGCAGGCTGAGGGAGGCGGCCCGCCTTCTGGTTCCCGGCCTCGGGCGTCCCGGGTGCGACTATGTCCTGATCGCCCGGGGCGGAACCCCTGCGCGTCCCTGGCCGCGTCTCCTTGACGATGTGAAAACCGCGCTGATAAGCCTCGCGACCGAGGGCGACCGCCCTGTCCGCGCGCCTGACCGCGCCCCTTCCTTAACAGACTGAGCGCGCGATCGAATGCCCGACAATACGAACCGCAATACGATCCTCTTCGTCGTTCTCTCCCTCGCCCTGCTGTTCGGCTACCAGGCCCTGGTGCTGGGTCCGCAGAACGAGCAGCGGGAGGCCGAGCTGAGAGCGCGTGAAGGCGCCCAGGCCGTCCAGCCATCGGGCTCGCCTGCGGCGACTGTCCGGCCGGAGGGTCCGGTCTATGTCTCAAGGGCCGCCGCGCTGGGCGGCTCCCCCCGGGTTACGGTGGACACACCCGCCCTCCAGGGCTCCCTGTCCCTGCGCGGAGGCCGGATCGACGACCTCTTCCTGAGGGACTATCGGGTCACCGTTGATCCGGAGTCGCCCCCCGTGGAGCTGCTCCGGCCCGAGGGGATGCGTGACGCCTGGTTCGCCGAGTTCGGATGGACCGGCGCCAACCTGCCGGGCCTGCCTTCATCGGCTTCCCAGTGGACCCTTGTGCAGGGCGACCGGCTCTCCCCCGGCCGGCCCGTGGTGCTCCGGTACGATGCAGGCCAGGGGCTGGCCTTCACCCGGCGGATCGAGGTGGACGACAAGTTCATGTTCACGATCACCGATACGGTCGCGAACAGCCTGTCCAATCCCGTGACGATCGCACCCTATGCTGCAGTCCAGCGTCGCGGCGCCCCCGCAGTCCCCGCGATGAACGCTCATGAAGGCGCCGTCGGGGTCATGGACGGCGTTCTGGAGATGCTGAACTACAACCAGCTGAAGAAGGAGGAGGAGAAGGGCTTCTCCGCCACCGGCGGCTGGCTCGGCATCACCGACAAGTACTGGCTGGCGGCGGTGGTTCCCGAGCAGACAGAAAAGGTGAACGCCGCCTACAGGACCACCCAGGTCTCTGGCGTCGACATCTTCGAGGCCAATTTCGTCGCCCAGCCACGGGTGGTGCAGCCCGGCGGGACCTACACCCACGTGAGCCGTCTCTTCGCCGGCGCCAAGACGGTTCCGGTCCTCAGGACCTACGAGGACACCCTGGGGATTCCGCGGTTCGAGGACGCCGTCGACTGGGGCAGGCTGTTCTTCATCACCAAGCCCGCCTTCTGGCTGCTCGAGGTCTTCAACGGCCTGCTCGGCAGCTTCGGGCTCGCCATCCTTGCGCTGACCGTGGTGGTCAAGCTGCTGATGTTCTATCCGGCCAACCTGTCCTACGAGTCGCTGACCAAGATGAAGAAGGTCCAGCCCCAGGTCGAGGAGCTGCGCGCGCGCTGGAAGGACGACCCGCAGAAGCAGCAGCAGGAGCTGATGCGTCTCTATCAGTCGGAGAAGATCAATCCCCTGATGGGCTGCCTGCCCATGCTGGCCACGATCCCGGTCTTCCTGGCCTTGTTCAAGGTGCTCTCGGTCGCCATCGAGATGCGCCATGCGCCCTTCTACGGCTGGATTCAGGACCTCTCGTCCCGCGATCCGACGACTCTCCTGAACCTGTTCGGCCTGATCCCCTGGGATCCCGCGACGACCCCCTTCATCGGCGGTTTCCTGAACACCTACCTGCACATCGGTGTCTGGCCGCTGGCCTATGGCGTTACGCAGTGGCTTTCCATGAAGATGAGCCCGCCCGCTCCAGACCCGATCCAGCAGAGGATCATGGAGCTGATGCCGGTGATCTTCACCTTCGTCCTGGCGTCACTGTCAGTGGGCCTGATGATCTACTACACCTGGAGCAACATTCTCACGATCCTCCAGCAGTATGTGATCATGCGGAAGTACCAGGTGGATAATCCGATCGACGACTTCCTGAATCGCCTGAAGGCGCGAAAGGCCCCCGGGTGAGCCCCGGGGACGCCCGCGAACCCGACCCCGGGGACTATCCGGACGAGGAAATCGAGGCGGCGCGCGTTCTGTTCGCCCGGCCGGCGGTGTTCATGATGGGCGCGGTCTCGGTGGCCGGCCTGCCGGAGCCGGACCTGCCGGAGGTGGCCTTCGCCGGCCGGTCCAATGTGGGCAAGTCTTCGCTGATCAACGCCCTGGTCGGCCAGAAGCACCTGGCGCGAGCCTCGAACGAGCCGGGGCGGACGCGCGAGGTCAACTTCTTCCTCGTCGACGGCCGTCTGCGCCTGGTGGACCTTCCCGGCTATGGCTGGGCCCGGGCCGCCAAGGGCGAGGTGAAAAAGTTCCAGGCCCTGGGCCGGGACTATCTTCGCGGCCGGCCCAACCTGCGCCGGGCCTACCTGCTCATCGACGCCCGGCATGGCCTGAAGGAGGTGGACGAGGAGCCCATGGCGGCCTTCGACCAGGCGGCGGTCTCCTACCAGGTGATCCTGACCAAGGCCGACAAGCTCAAGCCCGCCGAGGTGGAGGCGGTCCGCGCCCGCACCGAGGCCCGAATCGCCAAGCGTCCCGCCGCCTTCCCGGGGGTGATCGCCACCTCCTCGGAGAAGGGGACCGGCCTTCCCGAGCTGCGCGCCGCCATCGTCCGCGCCTGCGGGATCGGAGACTCGCCTGACGCTGGGTGAGGCGGCATAGACTTCCGCCACTACGGCGAGTGACGGGAGGCCACCATGCTCGACACCTCAGGACGCACCCTCTTCGACGAGGACCTGAAGATTTTCCGGGAGCAGGTGCGCAAGGTCTACGCCCAGCACCTCGTCCCCAACCTCGACCGCTGGGAAGAGGAGGGCGTGGTGGACCGCGCCTTCTGGCTGGCCTGCGGCGAGGCCGGCCTGCTCTGCCCTCAGGTCCCGGCGGAGTACGGCGGCCTGGGCCTCGACTACCGCTACAATTCGGTGATCGGCGAGGAGCTGACCTACGCCGGCTCCACGGCGGGCATCACCCTGCAGTCGGACATCGTCGCGCCCTACCTCGTTCACTACGCCAGCGAGGACCTCAAGCAGGTCTGGCTGCCGAGGATGGTGTCGGGCGAGGCCATCGCCGCCATAGCCATGACCGAGCCCGGCGCGGGCTCCGACCTGCAGGGGGTGCGCACCACCGCCCGCCGGGACGGCGACGACTACGTGATCTCAGGGTCGAAGACCTACATCACCAATGGCCAGAGCGCCGACATCGTCGTCGTCGTGGCCAAGACGGACCCGGACAAGGGCGCCAAGGGCATCTCCCTGATCCTGGTCGAGGCGACCCGCGAGGGTTTCCGGCGTGGCCGGAACCTGGACAAGATCGGCCAGAACTCCGCCGACACCTCCGAGCTCTTCTTCGAGGACGTGCGCGTCCCCGTCGGCAACCTGCTGGGCGAGGAGAACCAGGGCTTTGTCTACCTGATGACCCAGCTGCCGCAGGAGCGGCTGCAGATCGCCATCTCCGGCCAGGCCGGCGCCCAGCGCGCCTTCGACGAGGCGGTGAAGTTCACCAAGGACCGCAAGGCCTTCCGCCAGACCGTCTTCGATTTCCAGAACACCCGCTTCACCCTGGCCAACCTGAAGGCCAAGCTGCAGGCGGGATGGGCGCACCTGG
>NZ_JADCBG010000189.1 GCF_020253645.1 Phenylobacterium sp. | reverse complement strand
TCGGCGTCGACCACTCGGGAGCGAGTTCCGAAGCCTTTGTATAGTCGAGCCAAGCAGACTTGAGGTCCCCCAGCCGCTCATGGGCGAGGGCACGGTTATAGTAGGCCTTCGCGGGTTCGGAGACGCCCAGTTCGATCGCCTGGTTGATGTCCGCAAGCGCAGCTTCCGGCGCCTTGAGGCCGATCCGCGCCGCGCCGCGGTTGACGAGGGCCTCACCCATGGCGGGCGCGCGGCGGATCGCGGCGTCGAAGTCCCGCTGCGCGGACGAGTACTCCTGCCGTCGGAGCTTGAAGACGCCCCGGTTCACCAGGGTTCCGGCGCGATCCCTCTGATTCAGCGCCTCTGAGTCGAGGGCCAGCGTACAGAGCTCCTCGAACTTTCTGTCCACCTCGCCGGCCACGGCGGCCTGCGAACAAGCCTCTGCAAAGCCGCCGCCCAGCACCGTGATCGCCGCGGACGCCGAACCAGCTGCCGACATAACAATTGCCGCGCCCATCGCGGCGAGGGTCAAACGATACCGCATGTCGCTCTCCAAGCCTCGGGCAGCCCTAGGGGCGCACACCCCCGATTTCGCGCCAGAGAATATAGCTGCTGCTTGCGGCGACAACAATAGCGCCGACGAGGGTGAGGACAGCGGGGGTCTCTCCCCATATCAGAAAACCGATAAGCCCCGCCCAGAGGAGCTGGGTATAGTCAAACGGGGCCACGACAGCCACCGGAGCCCGGCGGATAGCTTCGGTCAGGAGCAGCTGTCCCGTTCCGCCGATGAGACCTGCGCCTACCAGAAGCGCCAGTGTGCCGGGTGATGGCAGGACCCAACCGAAGGGCAGGCTCATCAGCCCTAGAACGGTGCCTGCGAGGGTGAAGTAGAAGACGATGGTCGGTCCAGGCTCGGTGCGGCTGATTTCCCGGATGGCGATCATGGCGCCAGCGGATCCGACGGCCGCCGCAATGGCGAAGAGGACGCCGGCTCCGACGAACTGGCGGGGATCCGGGTGGATCATGATCAGGACGCCGATGAAGCCCACGGCCACGGCCATCCAGCGGTGGACGCCAACCGGTTCCTTCAGGATAAGTGCCGACAGGGCGACCATGAACAGCGGGGCCGAGAACGAAATCGCAGTCGACTGGGTCAGTGGAAGAAGGCTGACGGCGGTGAAGCCGCAAACCATGCCGGTCAGGCCCACGGTGGAGCGCACGAGGTGAGCGCCGGGGCGGCGCGTCCGCAGCACCCCGAAGCCGGTGGTCTTCCAGATGTAGAGCAGCACGGGGATGAAGGCGAAGGCGTTCCGGAAGAAGATGATCTCCAGAACGGGCACGCCCCGCTCCGCGCAGAACTTCACAACGGCGGCGAGAAGCGCCATGAGGGCCATGGCGAGGACGCGAAGGAGAATCCCCAGAGCCGGGTTCTGAGGGACCGGACGCGCGCCCGCAAGGTCAGCAAGGATCGGAGCCGGCGCGGTCAAGGGGCGGGTCCTGTTCGGGTGTCTCAGCCCATGGGGTACAAGATATCCCGGCTGATTTCATCGATAGCTTTCAGGATCTCCGGCGACAGCACTAGATCCGCGGCCGCGAAGATGTCGTCCAGCTGGTCCTCGCGGGTCACTCCGACGATAGTCGAGGCCACGAAGTCATGCTGCTTGGACCAGGCGGTGGCGAGGGTGACCAGGGACATGCCCGCCTCGGCGGCGATCTTCGCGAAGCGCTCGGTCGAGGACAGGCTCTTCTCGTTGACGAAGCGGCGCGCCATGGTCGCCTGCCGGCCGCCCAGCTCAAGGTAGCGGCTGAAACGGGCCCCGGCCGGCAGGGCGCCGCCATTGTACTTGCCGGACAGCACGCCGCCCGCGAGGGGCGAGTACGGGATCGAGCTGACCCCCTCCTGCCGGCAGACCTGAGCCAGGTCGTCCTCGAAACGGCGGTTGTTCAGGCTGTGGTTGTTCTGGATGGTCTCGTAGCGGGCGAAGCCCTCGCGCTCCGAGGTCGACAGGGCCTTCATCAGGCCCCAGGAGGTCTCGTTGGAGCATCCGAGCACCCGCACCTTCCCGGCCCGGACCAGCTCGTCCAGGGTCTCCAGGGCGTCCTCGTAGCGGGCGCCGTGGTCCGGCCAGTGGGTCTGGTAGAGGTCGACATAGTCGGTGCCCAGGCGGCGAAGGCTGTCCTCGATGGCGCGGGTGATGTTGTGACGGTCGAGGGCCGTCATGCCGGCGCGCTGGGAGCCCTTGATCCAGCCATGGCTGGGGCCGCAGACCTTGGTCGCCAGGATGATCTCGTCCCGGCGCCTGGTCTTCATCCAGCGACCGAAGATCTCCTCGGTCAGGCCTGCCCAGGATTCCTGGGGGGGCACCGGATAGTTCTCCGCGGTGTCGAAGAAGTTGATCCCGGCCTCGAGGCTCCGGTCGAGGATCCGGTGGGCGGTCTTCTCGTCCGCCTGCGACCCGAAGGTCATGGTCCCCATGCAGATCTTGGAAACGACGATCGGGCTGCGGCCCAGGCGTTGATGCTGCATGGCGGTCTCCCCTGATACGGCGCAGGCCTGATCGCCCGTCTGTCCGACCATCGGCTGATAAGCGCGCCCCTGCGGGGTGGCAAGCCTCGCAATCACGGTCGGAGGCGCTAAGATGCCACCGGTTCCTGAGCGAGAGGGGCAAGGGCATGAGCGCGGACTACGGGGACAACCGGCCGGACCTGTCGGCCTTCTGGATGCCCTTCACGGCCAACCGGCAGTTCAAGGACGCCCCTCGCCTCCTGGCTGAGGCCAGCGGCATGTACTACCGCACGGTGGATGGCGATGAGGTCCTGGATGGCACCGCCGGCCTCTGGTGCTGCAACCTCGGCCACGCCCGGGAGGAGATCACCGCCGCGGTGTCCCGGCAGCTGGCCACCCTGGACTTCGCCCCGACCTTCCAGATGGGCCATCCCCTGCCCTTCCGGCTGGCGGCGGCCCTCTCGGAGGTCGCGCCGCCCGGCCTCGACCGGATCTTCTTCACCAATTCGGGCTCGGAGTCGGTGGACACCGCCCTGAAGATGGCCCTGGCCTATCACCGGGCCCGTGGCGAGGGCCAGAGGGTGCGCCTGATCGGCCGCGAGAAGGGCTATCACGGCGTCGGCTTCGGCGGGATTTCGGTCGGCGGCCTCGTCAATAACCGTCGGACCTATCTCACCCTGCCGGGCGCCGACCACATCGCCCATACCTTCGACCCGGAGCGCAACGCCTTCTCCCGCGGACTGCCCGAGCATGGGGCTGAGAAGGCGGACGAGGTCGAGCGGCTGGTCGCCCTGCACGGGGCCGAGACCATCGCCGCCGTCATCGTCGAGCCCGTGGCCGGTTCGGCGGGGGTCCTGCCGCCGCCCAAGGGCTACCTGGAGCGCCTGCGGGCGGTCTGCGACCGGCACGGCATCCTGCTGATCTTCGACGAGGTCATTACCGGCTTCGGCCGGCTGGGCGAGCCCTTCGCCGCCCAGGCACTGGGCGTCACCCCGGACATCATGACCACCGCCAAGGGCATCACCAACGGGGCCCTGCCCATGGGCGCGGTCTTCGCCAACCGGAAGGTCCATGACGCCATAGTCCAGGGCCCGCCGGCGGCCATCGAGTTCTTCCATGGCTATACCTATTCCGGGCATCCCGTCGCCTGCGCCGCGGCCCTGGCGAGCCTGGAAATCTATCGGCGCGACGGCCTCTTCACCCGCGTGAAGTCCCTGGCAGGCCCCTGGGAGGACAGCCTCCACGCCCTGCGCGGCAAGCCCAACGTGATCGACATCCGGAACATCGGCCTGATGGGGGCGATCGAGCTGGCGCCCCGGCCGGACGCTCCGGGCGCCCGCGGCTATGAGGTTCTGGTCAAGGCGCTGAAGGCGGGTCTCCTGGTCCGGGCGACGGGCGACATCATCGCCCTGTCGCCCCCCCTTATCATCAGCGAGGCCGAGATCGGGAAGCTGTTCGACATCCTCGGCGGGGTGCTCGACGGGGCCGCCTGAGCCCGGCGGGTTGACATAAAGACATAAAGATATCTTTATGCGCTGATGTTGAGCGCCGATCGTACAGTCGAGGTGCTGCGCGCCGCGGGCGAGCCCTCGCGGCTGCGCATTCTCGCCCTCCTGGCGCGCGAGGAGCTGGCGGTGCTGGAGATCTGCAAGGTGCTCGACCAGAGCCAGCCGCGGGTCTCGCGGCACCTTCGACTGCTGGCCGAGGCCGGCCTCGTCGAACGGTTCCCGGACGGCGCCTGGGTCTTCTATCGCTCCGCCGCCCCGGGCCATGCGCGAAGCCTGGCCGACCAGGTACTGGCCGGGCTCGATCCTGCGGACGCCGCCCTCACCCGCGACGCCGAGCGGCTGGAGGCCGTGCGCGCCGAGCGTCGGAACGCCGCCGACCATTACTTCGCCCGAAACGCCGCCACCTGGGACGAGATCAGATCTCTGCATGTGGCCGAGGCTGAGGTGGAGGCGGCCATCCTGCGGGCCGCCGGGCCGGGTCCCTTCCAGAGGCTGGTGGACCTGGGGACGGGGTCGGGTCGCATGCTCACCCTCCTCGGCGAGAGGTCGAAGTCCTGTATCGGCCTGGATCTCTCCCAGCAGATGCTGAATGTCGCCCGGGCGCGGGTTGAGGCGGCAGGCCTGAAACAGGTCGAGCTTCGTCACGGAGACATCTTCTCCACGCGCCTCCCGGACGGCTGCGCCGACCTGGTCGTCGTTCATCAGGTGCTTCATTACCTCGGGGATCCGGCGGCTGCGGTTCGAGAGGCGGGACGATTGATCGGAGCCAGCGGGCGTCTGGTCATCGTGGACTTCGCCCCTCACTCCCTCGAAGTGCTTCGTGAGCAGCACCAGCATCGCCGCCTGGGCTTCGCCGCCGCGGAAATGAAGCGCTGGCTGGTCAGTGCAGGCCTTCCCCAGGTCGACCTCGAAACCCTTCCTCCCGACCGTACCGGCGGCCTGACCGTCTGTGTCTGGACCGCCCAAAGGAGCCCTGCATGACCGAACCCGCCCTTGGGCCTATCGCCCGCGCGGGGGCCGGCCTCGCAAGCCCGCCCTCCGTCTCCTTCGAGTTCTCCCCGCCCAAGACCGAGGAGGCCGAAGCCTCGCTCTGGGAGGCCATCCGCCGGCTGGCGCCGCTGAACCCCGCCTTTGTCTCCGTCACCTACGGCGCCGGGGGCTCCACCCGCGACCGGACCCATCGCACGGTGACCCGCATCCTGGCGGAGACCCGCCTGTCGCCCGCCGCCCACCTGACCTGCGTCGACGCCAGCCGGGCCGAGGTGGACGAGGTGATCCGAGACTACTGGGACGCCGGGGTCCGGCATATCGTGGCCCTGCGCGGCGATCCGCCGGGCCAGATCGGCGGGGTCTATCTCCCCCGGGAGGACGGCTACCTGAACGCCACCGAGCTGACCGCGGGCATCCGCGCCATCGGCCCCTTCGAGGTCAGCGTCAGCCTCTATCCCCAGACCCACCCCGAAAGCGGATCGGTCGATCACGACATCGACGTGCTCAAGGCCAAGATCGACGCTGGCGCGACCCGGGCCATCACCCAGTTCTTCTACGACACCGACGGCTTCCTCCGGTTCATGGACCGGGTCCGCAGGGCCGGCGTCACCATTCCCATCTCGCCAGGCATCATGCCGGTCTCGAACTTCAAGGGCCTGAAGCGCATGGCGGGCCCCGTGGGCATCCCCCTGCCCGGCTGGCTCGGGAGCCTGTTCGAGGGCCTGGACAAGGACCCGGAGACCCGCCGCATGATCGCTGCAGGCGTGGCCGCCGAGATGTGCGTCAAGCTGGCCGAGGAAGGCTATTCCGACTTCCACTTCTACACCCTGAACCGGGCCGACCTGGTCTACGCCATCTGCCGGATCCTCGGCCTGCGCGAGCGGACCGAAGCAGGAGGACAGGGATGAGGGGCGGCCTGACAGGAGAGACTTTCCAGATGACCCGCACAGAGCGCATCGCCGCCCTCAAGGCCGCCTCCCGGGAGCGCATCCTGGTCCTCGACGGCTCCTGGGGCGTCATGATCCAGAAGCGCGGCCTCGACGAGGCCGACTACCGGGGCGACCGCTTCGCCGGCCATCCTGGCCAGCTGAAGGGCAACAACGACCTCCTCTGCATCACCCGCCCGGACATCATCACCGAGCTGCACGACGCCTATTTCGGCGCCGGGGCGGACATCTCCGAGACCAACACCTTCTCGGCCACCACCATCGCCCAGGCGGACTACAGCCTGGAGGCGGCGGTGCGGGACATCAACCTGGAGGGCGCCCGCCTGGCGCGGGCCTCCGCCGACCGCTGGACCGCCGCCGAGCCGCACAAGCCGCGCTTCGTCGCCGGCTCCATCGGGCCCCTCAACAAGATGCTGTCCATGTCGCCGGACGTGAACGATCCCGGCGCCCGCTCGGTCACCTTCGAGGAGGTCTACCAGGCCTATCGCGAGCAGGTCATCGCCCTGAATGAGGGCGGCGTGGACCTCTACCTGGTCGAGACCATCACCGACACGCTGAACTGCAAGGCGGCCATCAAGGCCATCCTGGACCTCAAGGACGAGGGCTACGAGCCCCTGCCCATCTGGATCTCGGGCACCATCACGGACCGGTCGGGACGGACCCTCTCCGGCCAGACCGTCGAGGCTTTCTGGAACTCCGTCCGCCACGCCCGGCCCTTCGCCATTGGCCTGAACTGCGCCCTGGGCGCGGACCTGATGCGCCCCCACATCGCCGAGCTGTCGCGGGTGGCCGACACCCTGGTCAGCGCCTATCCCAACGCGGGCCTGCCCAACGCCATGGGCGAATACGACGAACAGCCGCACGAGACCGGCCATTCGCTTCACCAGTGGGCGGAGGACGGCATCGTCAACATCGTGGGCGGCTGCTGCGGCACCACCCCGGACCACATCGCCCACGTGGCCCGGGCGGTACAGGGCCTCAGCCCACGAAAGCCGGCCGAGCGTCCGCGCGCCATGCGCCTGTCGGGCCTGGAGCCCCTGGAGCTGTCATGAGGCCGACCTTCGTCAACATCGGCGAGCGGACCAACGTCACCGGCTCCGCCCGCTTCCGCAAGCTCGTCGCCGAGGGGAACTATCCCGAGGCCCTGTCCGTCGCCCGCCAGCAGGTGGAGGCCGGCGCCGCCATCCTCGACGTCAACATGGACGAGGGCCTGCTCGACTCCGTGCGGGCCATGACCACCTTCCTCAACCTGATCGCCGCAGAACCCGACATCGCCCGGGCGCCAGTGATGATCGACTCCTCCAAGTGGGAGGTGATCGAGGCGGGCCTGCGGTGCGTACAGGGCAAGGCCATCGTCAACTCCATCTCCCTGAAGGAGGGCGAGGCGGCCTTCCTGAAGCAGGCCCGCGCCTGCCTGCGCTATGGCGCGGCGGTGGTGGTCATGGCCTTCGACGAAAAGGGCCAGGCCGACACCCTGGCGCGCAAGACCGAGATCTGCGCCCGCGCCTACAAGACCCTGGTGGACGAGGTGGGCTTCCCCCCCGAGGACATCATCTTCGACCCCAACATCTTCGCGGTCGCCACCGGGATCGAGGAGCACGACAACTACGCCGTCGACTTCATCGAGGCGACCCGATGGATCAAGGCCCACCTGCCCCACGCCCGGGTCTCGGGCGGGGTCTCCAACGTCTCGTTCAGCTTCCGGGGCAACGAACCCGTCCGCCGGGCGATCCACGGGGTCTTCCTCTACCACGCCATCGGCGCGGGCCTGGACATGGGCATCGTCAACGCAGGCGACCTGCCGGTCTACGATGACATCCCGACCGAGCTGAGGGACGCCGTCGAGGACGTCATCCTCAACCGGCCCCGGCGCGATCCGGCCCTGACCAACACTGAACGGCTGGTGGAGCTGGCGCCGGCCTACAAGGGCGGGAAGTCCGAGGCGAAGGGACCCGACCTGGCCTGGCGCGAGGCGCCGGTGGCCGAGCGCCTGGCCCACGCCCTGATCCACGGGGTCACCGACTACATCGAAGCCGACGTGGAGGAGGCCCGGCTGGCGGCGGGGCGGCCCCTGGAGGTCATCGAAGGCCCCCTGATGGACGGCATGAACCGGGTCGGCGACCTGTTCGGCGCAGGCAAGATGTTCCTGCCCCAGGTGGTGAAGTCAGCGCGGGTCATGAAGCAAGGCGTGGCCTGGCTCCTGCCCTTCATGGAGGCCGAGAGCGCCGGCCAGGAGCGCCAGAGCGCCGGTCGGGTTCTCATGGCCACCGTCAAGGGCGACGTCCACGACATCGGCAAGAACATCGTCGGCGTAGTCCTGCAGTGCAACAACTACGAGGTCTTCGACCTGGGCGTCATGGTCCCGGCCGACCGCATCCTCGACGAGGCCGAGCGCCTGACGGTGGACATGGTCGGCCTGTCCGGCCTGATCACCCCGAGCCTCGACGAGATGGTCTTCGTGGCCTCGGAGATGGAGCGGCGGGGCTTCCGCATGCCCCTGCTCATCGGCGGCGCCACGACCTCCAAGACCCATACGGCAGTGAAGATCGCCCCGGCCTACCCCTCGGGCTCGACCACCTACGTCCTCGACGCCAGCCGGGCCGTGGGCGTGGTCTCGGCCCTGCTCTCCCCCACCGAGCGTGAGCGCTTCACTGCCGAGACCGTCGCGGAGTACGCCCGGGTGCGCGAGCAGTTCGAGCGCGGCCAGGACAACCGGGGCCGGATGAGCCTCGTTGACGCCCGCCGGCGCGCCTTCGCCACGGACTGGACGAAGACGCCGCCGCCGCGCCCCTCCTTCACGGGCCTCAAGACCTTCGAGGACTGGGACCTCTCAGACCTTGCCGAGCACATCGACTGGACCCCCTTCTTCGCCAGCTGGCAGCTGTTCGGCCGCTTCCCGGCAATCCTCGAGGACGAAGTCGTCGGTCAGGCCGCGCGGGACCTCTATGCTGACGGGCGGCGGATGCTCGACCGCATGATCCAGGGGCGCTGGCTGACCGCCAAGGCGACCGTCGGGTTCTGGCCGGCCCAGGCCGAGGGTGACGACATCCTGGTCTATGCGGATGAGGCGCGCACCCAGGTCGCCGGCCGCTTCCACACCCTGCGCCAGCAGATGGTCCGCACCGAGGGCGACAGGGCCAACCTCGCCCTGTCGGACTTCATCGCGCCGGTCGGCGGGCCTCCGGACTGGCTGGGCGGCTTCGCCGTCACCGCCGGCCACGGCGAGATCGAGATGGCCGAGCGGTTCCGCAGGGACGGCGATGACTATTCCGCCATCCTGGCCACCTCCCTGGCCGACCGGCTGGCGGAGGCCCTGGCCGAAGCCCTGCACCGCAAGGTCCGCACCGAGCTCTGGGGCTATGCGCCCGACGAGGTCTTCGACCTGGAGTACCTGATCGGCGAGACGTACCGGGGCATCCGTCCGGCCGCAGGCTATCCGGCCCAGCCCGCCCACACCGAGAAGGCCGAGCTCTTCCGGCTCCTGGAGGCGACTCCCCGCACCGGGATCACCCTGACCGAGAGCTTCGCCATGGACCCGCCTTCCAGCGTATCCGGCCTCTACTTCAGCCACCCGGAAAGCCACTATTTCGGCGTTGGCCGGATCGACCGCGACCAGGTCGAGGACTACGCGCGCCGCAAGGGCTGGGACCGCTCCACGGCCGAACGCTGGCTGGCGCCGATCCTCAGTTATTCGGCGAGATCCTGACCGCGTGGTTGAAGGGGTCGGGGGAGCCGCCGGAGTTCCCCCTCCGTCCCGGCGCCTCGCCCCCAGAGGCGAGGAACTGGAGCGGGAATTGCTCCCCTCAGGGGGAGCTGTCGGCAAAGCCGACAGAAGGGGTCAACGGCCCCTCGGCAGACCCCCTCCGGCCCGCTTCGCGGTCCACCTCCCCCTTGGGGGAGGAATTACAGCGCCCAATTGCTCCCCCAAGGGGGAGCTCCGGGCGAAGCCCGGTGAGGGGGTCAACCGAGCCTCGAACCCTACCGCGAGAACTTCTGGAACTTGATCCGGTGGGGGATGAGGCTGTCGGCGCCGAGGCGGCGCTTCTTGTCCTCTTCGTAGGCCTCGAAGTTGCCCTCGAACCACTCCACATGGCTGTCACCCTCGAAGGCCAGGATGTGGGTGGCCAGGCGGTCGAGGAACCAGCGGTCGTGGCTGATGATCACCGCGCAGCCTGCGAATTCCTCAAGGGCCTCCTCGAGGTTCTGCAGGGTCTCGATATCCAGGTCGTTGGTCGGCTCGTCGAGGAGGATGACGTTGCCGCCGGTGGTCAGGGTCTTGGCCAGGTGGACGCGGTTGCGCTCACCGCCGGACAGCTGGCCCACCTTCTTCTGCTGGTCGCCGCCCTTGAAGTTGAAGGAGCCCACATAGGCCCGGGTGTTGATCTCGCGCTTGCCGACCGTGAGGATGTCGAGGCCGCCCGAGACTTCCTGCCAGACGGTCTTGTTGGGATCGAGGGCGTCGCGGCTCTGATCGACATAGGCCAGCTTGACGGTCTCGCCGAGGCGGAAGGTCCCCTCGTCGGGCTGTTCCTGGCCGGTGATGATGCGGAACAGGGTCGACTTGCCGGCGCCGTTGGGACCGATGACGCCGACAATGCCATTGGGCGGGAGTTTGAACGAAAGGTCCTTGAAAAGAACCTTGTCGCCATAGGTTTTTGAAAGGTGGGAAGCTTCCAGCACCACATTGCCCAGACGCGGGCCGGGCGGAATCTGGATGGCGGCGAAGGTCTGGGCCTGCCGGGAGCTTTCCTGCTCGGCGACCATGCGCTCGTAGGCGGCGAGACGGGCCTTGGACTTGGCCTGGCGGGCCTTGGCGCCGGACCGCACCCATTCCAGCTCGCGGGTCATGGCGCGCTGGCGGGCTTCGCTCTCGGACTGCTCCTGGACGATCCGTTTGGTCTTCTGCTCCAGCCAGCCGGAGTAGTTGCCCTCGTAGGGGATGCCCTTGCCGCGGTCGAGCTCCAGGGTCCACTTGGTCACCTGGTCCAGGAAGTAGCGGTCGTGGGTCACCAGGATGACGCAGCCCGGGAAGGCCTCCAGGTGATGCTGCAGCCAGGCCACGCTCTCGGCGTCCAGGTGGTTGGTGGGCTCGTCCAACAGCAGCATGTCGGGCTTGGACAGGAGCAGGCGCGCCAGGGCCACCCGCCGCTTCTCACCCCCCGAGAGGTTCTCCACGCCCCAGTCGTCCGGCGGGCAGCGCAGGGCGTCCATGGCCATCTCGACCTTTGAGTCGATGTCCCACATGTCACCGGCGTCGATCTGCTCCTGGAGGGTCGTCATCTCCTCCATGAGCTCGTCGGTGTAGTCCTCGCCCAGCTGGCCGGCGACCTCGTTGAACCGGGCGACAAGGCGCTTTTCCTCGCACCAGGACTCCACGTTCTGGCGGACGTTGAGGGCCGGGTCGAGCTGGGGCTCCTGCTCGAGGTAGCCCATCTTCACGCCATCTGCGGCCCTGGCCTCGCCGCTGAACTCCTTGTCCAGGCCGGCCATGATCTTCAGCAGGGTGGACTTACCGGAGCCGTTGACCCCGACCACACCGATCTTGGCGTCCGGATAGAAGGACAGCCAGATGTTCTCGAACACCTTCTTGCCGCCGGGATAGACCTTGGTCAGGCCCTGCATCTGGAAAATGTACTGCTGCGCCATGGGGCTTGCGGGCTCGCGGATCGAGGAATGGGAAGGCCCGCCAGATAGCCCCCCGGCGGGGCCGGCGCAATGGGAGGGCGTCAGATGCGGATCAAGCCCCCGGCGGCGACCTGTCGGGTCTCGGCGAACTCCGTCAGGACATCCGGGTCAGGCTGGAGGGACGGCCGCCGTCCCCTGTTGCCGCCTCCCACCGGGCGCCAGGGTGAAGGCGGTGGAGAAAGGTCTTGTCTGGTCCCCTGCCGCGCCAACCCCGAGGGGTGCAGCCCAAGGCCGCGCCGGGATCTTGTCTACGGTCAGGGTCGGGATTTCCCGGAGATGCGCAGAGCAGCAGCCTGGCCTAACCTTCGCCAGCCTCACCTGTTCCTGTGAGGCGGATCGCCCGGAGTTGGCCCGTGAGCCGGACTGCGCCCGCCGGAACGCCTGTCCTGAGCACCCGCGGCCTTTGCAGGACCTATGGATCGGGACCCGCTGCGGTTCACGCCCTGCGCGACATCGACCTCGACATCGCAGAGGGCGAACTGATCGTCCTGCTTGGCCCGTCGGGTTCGGGCAAGTCGACCCTGCTCAACATCCTGGGAGGCCTGGACCGGGCGACCTCCGGCGAGGTCGCCTTCCGCGGGACCTCCCTCACCCGTCTGGATGACCGGGGCCTGACTGCCTACCGGCGGCGGAACGTGGGCTTCATCTTCCAGTTCTACAACCTGATCCCCAGCCTGACAGCGCGTGAGAACATCGACCTGGTCCGGGAGATCGCGGACCAGCCCCTGCCAGCGGAAGAAGCCCTCGACCTGGTCGGCCTGTCGGCTCGCATGGACCACTTCCCCGCCCAGTTGTCCGGCGGTGAACAACAGAGGGTGGCTGTGGCCCGCGCCCTCGCCAAGCGCCCTACCCTCTTGCTTTGCGACGAGCCTACCGGCGCCCTGGACCTGCAGACCGGCGTACGCGTGCTGGAGGCCCTGGTGGAGATTAACGGTCGCTACGGTTCGACCACCCTTGTTGTGACACATAACGCCGATGTCGCCCGGCTCGGGACGCGGGTGATCCACTTCCTCGACGGACGGATCCGCGCCATCGAGACCAATACCGTCAGGGCCCGGCCCTCGGACCTGAAGTGGTGAGGCGGGGGCTCAATCCCCTCGACCGCAAGCTCCTGCGGGATGTCTGGCGCATGCGGCTCCACGCCGCCGCCATCGCCCTGGTGCTGGCTTGCGGCCTGTCCACCCTGATCATGGCGGCGGGCATGCGCGCCTCTCTCTCACAGACCCGGGACGCCTACTACGACGCCTACCGGATGATGGATGTCGACGCCCTCGTCGTCCGGGCGCCCGAGCGGATCTCGGGCCAGCTGGCGGCCTTGCCGGGCGTACGGGCGCTGGAAACCCGGGTGTCAGGATACGCCCTCCTGGACATTCCCGGCCAGAGCGAGCCGGCCTCTGCGCGCCTGGTCTCCCTGCCAGGGCAGGGACGCCCCGCCGTCAATGACCTGGCCATGGTCCGCGGCCGCTGGCCCGATCCTGCACACATGGAAGAAGTCGTGGTCAGCGAGGCCTTCGCCGACGCCCTGGACCTGAACCCGGGGGACTCCTTGTCTGCGGTGATCCACGGAAGCCAGAGGCTTCTGAAGCTGGTCGGCGTGGCCAATTCACCGGAGTTTGTCTTTGTCGCTGCGCCTGGCGAACTCTTCCCCCAGCCTGAACGGTTCGGCGTGATCTGGATGGGTCGACAGGCCCTGGCTCGCGCCTACGACATGGAGGGCGCCTTCAACGAGGTCGTCTTCCGGCTGGAGCCCGAGGCTGACTGGACTGCGACCCTCAGGTCCATCGACGCCCTGCTCGCCCCGCACGGGTCCGGCGGCGCATTTGGCCGGGACCGGATGATGTCGGACCGGTTCCTGAGCGAGGAGCTCAAACAGCTCTCGACAATGGCGATCTTCCTGCCGGCCATCTTCCTCCTGGTGGCGGCCTTCCTGGTCAACATCGCCCTCGGACGGATGATCGCCACCGAGCGGTCGAATATCGGCCTGCTCAAGGCCTTCGGCTATGGCGACCTTGCGGTGGCGTCTCACTATGGCCGGAGCGCCCTGCTGATCGGCCTGATCGGCGCAGCCCTCGGGACCGTCGCCGGCCTCGTCCTGGGCCGGGGGGTGGCCGACCTCTACCGCGCCTACTACCACCTTCCCGAACTGGCCTTCCGGGCGGGACCGATGATCCTCGCCGGCGCCTGGGCCATCGCCCTGGCGGCCGTCAGCGCCGGAGCCGTCCTCGCGGTCAGGCAGGCCGTCCGACTGCCGCCTGCAGAGGCGCTGGCCCCTCCCCGGCCCCCGGTTTACGGCCGCACGGGAGAGGGTTCCGACCTTCTCGCCCGTCGCCTCGACGCCAAGTCCCGGATCATCCTGCGACGGATCGGCCGGTTTCCCAGGCGTGCCCTCAGCACCCTGGCCGGGGTCGCCCTGGCCATCGCCCTGCTTGTGGTGGCGGGCGCGTTTCCGGCGGTGATGGACCAGCTGCTAAGGGTGCACTTCTCGATCTCGAACCGGCAGGACGCCACCCTGACCTTCGCCGAGCCCCGGGGGATTTCTGGTCTGCACGCCGCCTCGCGCCTGCCGGGGGTACTGGCGGCCGAGCCCTTCCGGGCCGAGGAAGTGCGCTTCGGCAAGGACGGGCGGGAGGTCCGCGAGATGATCCTCGGGCTGCCGCCTGACGCCCGCCTCAGCCGTCCTGTCGACCGGGAGGGACGGGCGGTAGAGCCCCCCGTTTCCGGGATCGCCCTGTCACGGGCCCTCGCCGAGAAGCTGGACGCAGACCCCGGAGACCTCCTCGAGGTCCGCCAGGTCGCCGGCCGACAGGTCGAGGGCCAGGTCCGGGTGTCGAGGATCGTCGATCCCGTCCTTGGGTCCGCGGCCTACATGGACCTCGACAGCCTTGGGCGGCTGATCCGCGAGCCCGACATGATCTCGGGCGTCCATGTCCGTCTGGACCCGGCCCACCTCGAATCCCTCAACGCGCGCCTCAAGGAGACCCCCTCAATCGCCGGCGTCAGCTACCTGCGCCAGGCCGAGGCCTCCATGCGCAAGGCTTATGCGGATGGCGTTGGGGTGATGACCACCATCTACCTGGTCTTCGCCGCCGTCATGGCGGGCGGAGTCGCCTTCTCCGCCTCGCGGGTGACCTTCGCCGAGCAGGAGCGGGATCTCGCCACCCTCAGGGTCCTGGGGTTCAGCCGGGCGGAAGCCTCGTACATACTGCTGGGCGAGCTCATGCTTCTGGCCCTGTTGGCGGTAGCGCCGGGGTGCCTCCTGGGGACCGGACTCGGCGTCCAGCTGATGCGGCTCTTCCAGACCGACATGTACAGCTTCGACTTTGTCTTCAGCCCGGGCGCCTACGCCTTCGCCATCGCCTTCACCCTCTTGTGCGTTGGCGCCGCGGGGCTGATCGTGCGGACGGCGGTGGACCGGGTGGACCTGGTCGCCGTTCTCAAGGCCCGGGACTGACGCCATGACCCAAGGCAAGCCCTTCGGAATGACCCTCGCCTCCGGCCTCTGGCTCGCGGCGGGCCTCGGCCTCGCTGTCGGCCTGGCCTGGCTGGCCTGGCCGCGCCCGCTCAAGGTCGAGATCGGCCTGGTCGACCGGGGCCCCGTGGCGCAGACCCTGGTGGACGAGGGCCGGACACGGATCCATGACGTCTTCACCCTTGTCGCCCCGGTCGGCGGAGACCTGCGCAGGATCACCCTGCACGCCGGCGACCCGGTCGCCCGGGGACAGGTGGTGGCGACCCTGGGTCCCGCCGATCCGGTCCTCCTGGATACGCGCGCCGCCGCCGCAGCAGACGCCACCGTCTCCGCCGCCCGGGCGAGCCTCGCGGCAGCGGAGGCGGACGCCGACCTTGCCCGCAGGGACCAGGCCCGGATCGCCCGCCTGGCGGGAGAGGGCTATGCCTCGCGCGCCGCCCTGGACGCCGCTGACGCCGCCCTCAGGGCCGCCCGGGCCCGCCTCGCCGCACGGCAGGCCGAACTCCGCTCCGCCCAGGCCCAGGCCGGGCGCCCGGCGGCGGTCGCCCGGGGCGTGACCGAGGTCCGGAGCCCGGTCGAGGGACGGGTGTTGCGCCTGATCCAGGAGAGCGGCGGGGTGGTGCCGGCCAGCGCTCCTCTGCTCGAGATCGGCGACCCGAATGATCTCGAGGTGGTGGCCGACTTCCTGTCCCAGGACGCCACCCAGGTGCAAAGGGGCGCCGACGCCGTGCTTGAAGGCTGGGGCGGCGAGCGCCCCATCCCCGCGAAGGTTCTGCGTGTGGAGCCCTATGCCCGGACCCGCATCTCGGCTTTGGGCGTCGAGGAACAGAGGGTCAGCATCGTTCTGGGTTTGGTGGAGCCGAAGACAGCTCCTCGCCTGGGCCACGGCTTCCGGGTCGATGTGCGGATTACCCTGGAGGCGGTGGCGAACGCGGTCAGGGTTCCTGCCGACGCCCTTGTTCGCCAGGGCGAGGGCTGGGCGGTCTTCAGGGTGGAGGCAGGCCGCGCCCGCCTCACACCGGTCAAGACCGGCATCGGCGATGATCGTCATCGGGTCGTGATCAGCGGCCTGAAGCCTGGCGACAAGGTGGTGGTCTTTCCGTCGGCCAGCCTGAAGGAGGATGCGCGGGTGACGTATTGAGGGTGCGACAGGCCCGATCTGTCAGACGACTGTCACCCGCCCTTCGCCGAACTGTCGCAGCCTGTCCCTAGCTTCCCCGCCACTCGGTCGATGGAACGGCCGGAATCGGGGATCACCATGAAGTCTGCACTCATCTCGGGCGCCTCCGCCCTGGCCCTCCTGCTGGCCGCCTCCGCCGCCACCGCCGCAGAGGACGCGGCCACCATCGAGGAATTGATCATCTACGGAAAGGGCGAGAGCCGGCAGGTGCAGGCGATCTCCACCGAGGAGATTCAGCGTGTGGCGCCCGGCACAAGCCCGATCAAGATGGTGCAGAAGCTGCCGGGCGTGAACTTTCAGTCCGCCGACGCCTTCGGCGCCTATGAGTGGTCAACCCGGATCTCCATCCGCGCCTTCAACCAGAACCAGTTGGGCTTCACCCTCGACGGGGTGCCGCTGGGCGACATGAGCTATGGCAATCACAACGGACTGCACATCAGCCGGGCGATTGCGAGCGAGGACCTGGCCGGGGTCGAGCTGGCCCAGGGGTCCGGCGCTCTGAGCGTCGCCTCGACCTCGAACCTCGGCGGCGCCCTGAAGTTCATCAGCCGGACGCCCTCCGACGACTTTGGCGCAGATATCGCCGTGACGGCGGGGTCCAGCCAGATGCGGCGGGTTTTCCTGAGGGTCGATACGGGAGAGCTTCCCGGCGGCGGCCGGGGGTCGATCAGCTATGCCGACCAGCGCGCCGACAAGTGGAAGGGACAGGGCGAGCAGAACCAGAAGCAGTTCGGCATGAAGTTCGTGCAGCCGCTCGGGGCGCTTACGATCTCTGGCTTCTACAACTTCTCCGAACGTCGCGAGAACGACTACCAGGATCTTTCGCTGGACATGCTGTCCCGCCTGGGCGCGAACTGGGACAACAACACCGGCAGGTGGGCTGACGCGGTCCAGATCGCCCGCGCCTACCAGAACGCCGCCAACTATGCGGGGGCCAGCCCGATTCTTGATGGGGCCGGCTGCTGGACCGGCGCGGGAGCCAACCCCTATCCGGGCAAGGTCAAGTGCGTGGACGACGCCTACTACGACGCCGCCGGGCTTCGGGACGACACGCTCTGGGCGGTCAAGGCCGATGGCGCCATCGCCGGCATCGACCTGTCCGCTTCGGTCTACGGGCACACCAATGATGGGCAGGGGGTCTGGTATACGCCCTACCGGGCGTCGCCGAACAACGGTGTCGCAGGGGCGACCAGCCAGGATGCGCCGATCTCAACGCGTACGACCGAGTACACGATCGACCGTATGGGCGTCGTCTTCAACGGCGGGTTTGAAATCGGAGACCATCGAGTCGGCTTTGGGGCCTGGTTCGAAACGAATGACTTCACCCAGTCCAGACGCTTCTACGCCCAGAACCTGTCAGCGCCCTCTTCGTCGCTGAATTTCTTCACCGGCCCCTTCTTCACCCAGTGGTCAGGCGAATTCTCCACCGACACCCGCACCTTCTACGTCGAAGACGTCTGGACCGTTTCCGACCAGCTGAAGGTCAATTTCGGCTTCAAGTCGGTGAGTGTCGAAAGCTCGACCAAGACCCTGATCGGTTCGCCGGTGATCAATGGCTCGATCACGTCGGAAGAGAGCTTCCTGCCCCAGGTCGGCGCCACCTGGTCGCTCTCGGAGGAAAGCGAAATCTTCGCCAGTTACTCCAGGAACATGCGCGCCTTCGCGGCCGCCCGGACCGGTCTGTCGCCCTTCGCCACCACCCAGGCGGGCTTTGACGCGATCCGCAAGACACTGAAGCCGGAAACCTCCCGGACCCTGGAGGGCGGATGGCGCTTCCGGTCAGGCGGCTTCCGCGGTGTGGCCGCCCTCTACTACGTGACCTTCGATGATCGTCTCATCGGAACTTCCGCCGGGGCCGGGATCGTCGGCAATCCCACCATCCTGTCGAACGTCGGCGGCGTCACGGCCAAGGGCTTCGAAGCCACCGGAGACTATCGCCTGAACGACGAATGGTCTGTCTCGGGGTCCTATGCCTTCAATGACAGCACCTACGATGACGACATCCGCACGGCGGCGGGCGTCGTGACCCAGAGGATCCGCGGCAAGACCACGGTGGACTCTCCCAAGCATCTTCTCAATGGCGAGGTCCGCTTCGAACGGGACGGATGGTACGCCACCCTGAGCGCGAACTACGTGTCCGAGCGCTACTTCACCTACACCAACGACAAGTCGGTTCCGTCGAGAACCACAGCGGATCTCTCGTTTGGCTACAGGTTCGAGGATCAGGGCCCGATGGAGGGCCTGGAGATTCAGGGCAATGTCACGAACCTGACCGACGAGTCCTACATCTCCACCCTGGGCTCCAACGGCTTCGGCTACTCTGGCGACAACATGACCCTGCTGACCGCGGCGCCCCGTCAGCTGTTCGTTACGGTGCGCAAGCGCTTCTGATCCTCTTCCCGAGGCAACCCCGACTGGCCCCGCCGGCGACGGCGGGGCCTCCTTTTTTGAGCCTTCAGACCTTAGACGCGACGGACTCCTGTAATCGCTTCGATCAACCGTCATCCTGATCCGCGTGGGCGCCAGCGCCCCCGCCTGCAGGGCCGGTATAGCCCTGAGCGCCCTCGGCGCCTTCCCACCAGTATGCCGGACGCTTGCGGACGCCGGTCAGCTCTTCATTGAGGGTCGCGGCGTCCAGCAGGCGGCCTCCGATCATGACCTTGCTGATCTTGTCGGAGTTGCGGATGTCCTGGGTCGGGTCAGCGTCGAGCACGACCAGGTCGGCCAGCTTACCAGGCTCCAGGCTGCCGATATCGGCGTCATAACCGAGGCTGCGCGCCGCCTCGATCGTGCCCGTGCGAAGCGCCTCGACCGGGGTCATTCCGCCTCGGGCGAAGGACCAGAGCTCCCAGTGCGCGGCGATGCCCGGTTCCTGGCCATGCGCGCCAATGGCGACCGGTACGCCGCGCCGCGCCAGCTTGGCCGCCTCGCGGGCGCTGTCATCGTCCTTGTAGTCGCCCTCTGGGGCGATCTCCCGCCGGGCGTTGCTGGCGGTCAGGATTGCGGACGGTTGATGCCGTTGCAGAAGTGGGTGCTTCCAGACTTCGGTATGGGCCCGCCAGTAGGGGTCCCCTGCTGGCCCGCCATAGGTCACGACGAGGGTGGGGGTATAGCCGGTCCGGGACTGGCTGAAGAACTGCAGGACATCCTCGTAGACCACGCCCACCGGAAGGTTGTGCTCGACCGTGGTGTTGCCGTCGGCGATCAGGGTCATATCCAGACCGAAGAGTGACCCCCCCTCCGCTACCGAGCGCATATTCTCTGCCAGGGCCGCGGCCGTCACCTGCTGGCGCTGGTCCCGGCGCGGCTGGTTGTAGTTTTTCAGGCTGTGGGCGCCCTGGGCCTTGAGACGACGGACATGGGCCAGGGCGTCTTCGTAGCTGTCGATCTGGGCGTAGACGCCCGCCTGGCGCGCGCCGTAGACGATCTCGGCGGTCGAGAAGGTGCGCGGCCCGAGGATCTTGCCGGCGCGGACCATTTCCAGGGCCGGGAAGACCGTTCGGGCGCTGCTTGACGGATCGTGTTGTGTGGTCACGCCCAGCGCGAGGTTGACCATTTCCGCCCAGTTGGCCTGGGGGGTGATCTCGTCGATCCCGTAGGGTCCGTGGGCATGGGCGTCGATCAGGCCCGGGATCACCGTCTTGCCTCTGGCGTCGAGCGTCGGCGTTCCCGCCGGGATCGCCACCTCGCCGCGCCGGCCCACGGCCTTGATCCGGTCGCCCTCGATCAACACGACGCCGTCGTCAATGACGCCGCCGTCCGCGCCCTTCATGGTCACGACGCGAGCGCCGACGATCGCAATCTGGCCCTTCGGCTTGTCCACCGTGACCCGCATGGAGAGGGAGACGCCGGTCGCCGGCGGCTGGAACTTCGGAGGCTTCGCCTCCTTCGCAGGCGGGGCGTCAGCGAACATCGCCGCGCGATCGGCGCTGAAGACGGTGGGGCCGAGGGACCAGTTCAGCCGCCTGCCGCCCTCGCTCCAGTGGATCCAGTCGGCGCCATCCCCGCTGGCCTTGACGACCGGCAGGGCGCCACCCTTGGGGGAGAGCGCCACATCCTGTCCGCCGGGGGTCAGGGGCGTCACAAAGGCCTGATAGTTCTGCCGGAAGGCCAGGAAGCGTCCGTCGGGCGAGACGCGGTAGTCGTTGACGAGTTCTCCCCGGGCATGAATGCGCCTCGCCTCTCCATTGAGGTCGAGGCTGACGAGCCGGCTCTCCCTGGCGTCGCCCTCCGTGATGAAGACCCGGTCGCTGGAAGCCCCAAACTGGGGACTGCCGCCGCTATCCGAGAGTCGGGTGAGCGCCCCGCCTGTGGCCGCAACCCGGTAGACGCCGGGTTCGCCAGAGCCGCGAGGGCTTGAGAGATAGCCTCCGCGGTCCTTCTCGAAGACCACGATCCTTCCATCGGGCGAGAAGCGCGGACGCGCATAGTGGCCGGCCGGGGTGATCGCCGTGGACGTTCCGCCACCTGCGGCGATCGTCCGGATCTCGCCCAGGCCGGCGTCCGTCCAGCGGACATAGACAAGCCTGCGGCCATCCGGCGACCATGAGGGATAGGCCTCCATCGCCGCCTCGTCACGGGTCAGGCGTCGCGGTTCTCCACCCGCCATGGGCTTGATCCAGAGCTTGCCGAGGGTTTCGAACACCACCGACCTGCCGTCGGGCGAAACACTCGCACCGCGCGGCATGCGTGTCTCGAAGGTGTCGGGCGCCACTGCGATAAGCGGCCGCGGAGGATCGATCACGCCTCGCGTGTCTGAGATCCGGAAGGGAATGACCGTACTCTTGCCCGTGGCGAGACTCATCCGATTGAGCTTGCCGCCGGCCCAGAAGACCAGGCTGGCCGAGTCCGGGGTCCAGGCCATGTTCGGATAGACGCCGGTCACAGCCCAGGTTTCCTGGACGTCCATGTCGAGGGCGTCATTGAGCTTGCGGTCCTCGCCCGTGGCCAGGTCGCGGACATAAAGTTTCGGCTGGGTCGCCTCGCGTCGTACGTAGGCGATCTTCTGGCCATCGGGCGAAGGCGTGGGGCGGACCGCACCGCCTTCCCCGCCGATCATCCGCTCGGTCCTGCCGGTTTCGAGGTTGTAGCGGTCGATTGCGAAAAGCTGGGTATGGCTGTTCTGGGCGTACTCGAAGATCGGGCCCGGCGTGGTGTTGAGCGTGAAATAGACGTGGCGACCGTCGGGGGCGAAGATGGGCTCGCCCAGTTCCTTCTGGTGCTGTTCGCTGGGGCGCTTGACCAGCGGCACCCCGTCCCCGCCCGAGACGTGGTACATCCAGACCTCGCCAGTGCCGAGCGAGCGCTGGGTGGTGAAGTGCTTCTTGGCGACGATGTACTGGCCGTCCGGGCTCCAGCTGGGCTGGTTCATCAGGCGGAAGCTTTCCTGGGTCAGCTGGCGCTTGTCGCTGCCGTCACGGTTCATGATCCAGATGTTGTCGCCGCCGCCCCGGTCCGAGGTGAAGGCGATCCGCCGGCCGTCGGGGGAAAAGCGCGGCTGGGTCTCGTAGGGCAGGCCCTCGGAGATGCGTGTCGGCGTCCCGCCAGTGATGGGCAGGGTGTAGATGTCGCCCAGGAGGTCGAAGGCCAGGGTCTGCCCGTCCGGGCTGACGTCCAGGTTCATCCAGGTGCCCTCGTCGACCGTGATCGGCACCTGGCGCACCTTCATCCCCGGCGGCGCGGCGACGTCCCACTTGGGCGCGTCCTTGCTGTCCTGGGCGGATGCCGCCGCAGGCAGGGCGGCGGCGAGGCCCAGCGCGAGGGCCATCCGCGAGGCGGTGCGGGCAAGAGTCTTCATCGGTGGTCCCCCAGTCGGACCCGGGAACTTCAGCCCGGGGCCGGAACGTTCAATCCATGCGTCAGCGAGCGAACTCACCGCCAGGCAAGATCAAACAGTATGGCGCAGAGCGACAGGAGGTTGTCCACCGTCAGGCCGGACCGCCCCCACAGGCCTAGCGGCCCGTCGGCACGTCCTTGAAGGCGACGTCCTTGTCCAGGCGGATGTCGCCGGGCAGGCCCAGGACGCGCTCGGCGATGATGTTCCGCAGGATCTCGTCGGTGCCGCCGGCGATGCGCAGGCCCGGAGCCATCATCAGGGAGCCGTGGAAGCCGCCCGACAGGGGGGCGAGGTCCGGATCGTTGATGATGCCGTACTGGTCCAGCATCTCGACCGCCTCGTTGGCCAGGTCCTGCATGAGGCTGGCCGAGACGATCTTGCCGATGGAGCTCTCCGGTCCCGGGGTCTGGCCCTTGGAGAGGGCGGTCATGGTCCGGTTGCGGGCGTGGCGCAGGCCCTCGGCCTGGACATACCAGTCGGCCAGCTTCTCGCGCACGGCGCTTTCCTGCAGCAGGGGCGCGCCGTCGGCGCCGGTGGTGTCGCGCGCCGCCTCGAGGAACTGGGACCAGCCCGCCCCCGTGGCGCCGCCCACGGCGAGGCGCTCATTCATCAGGGTGACCAGAGAGACCTTCCAGCCGTCGCCCACGCCGCCGAGGCGCTGGTTGTCCTTGACCCGGACGTCGGTGAAGAAGACCTCATTGAAGCCCGAACCGCCGGACATCTGGTGGATGGGACGGACCTCGATGCCCGGGTCCTTCATGTCGACCCAGAACATGGTCAGGCCCTTGTGCTTGGGCAGGTTCGGGTCGGTGCGGACGATGACGATGCCGAAGTCCGAGAACTGGGCGCCGGTGGTCCAGACCTTCTGTCCGTTGATGATCCAGTCGCCCGAGCCGTCCGGCGCCTTCTCGGCGCGGGTGCGGGCCGCGGCGACGTCGGAGCCGCCGCTGGGCTCGGAGAAGAGCTGGCACCAGATCTCCTCGCCGCGGATGGCCGGAAGCCCGAAGCGGTCCTTGGTGGCCTGGTCGGCGAAGTTCATGACCGTGGGCACGCACATGCCCAGGCCGATCTGGAACGGGTTGGAGGGGATGGGATAGCGCGCCTCCTCCTCGCCGAAGATCACGCTGTCGATGGGCGTGCCGCCCTGCCCGCCCCATTCCCTGGGCCAGGTGATGCAGGCGAAACCCGCGGCGGCCTTCTTGGCCTGCCAGGCCTTGGCGGCGGCGAGGTCGCCCCCGCCCTCCCCGCCATCGTTCGCGTCGCGGGTGCGGGGCGCGTTGGCCTCCAGCCAGGTCCGGACCTTCTGGCGATAGGCGGCTTCTTCGGGCGTATCGTTGAAATCCATGATCTTAGTCCTTCTCAGGCGGCCGCGTTGCGGCGTTCGAGGTGGCTGACGAGACGGTCCTTCCAGACCCGGGGGGCGCCGGCGACCAGGGAGAGCTGGCGCGAGCGGCGATAGTGCAGGTGACAGTCCACGGCCCAGGTGAAGCCGATGCCGCCATGGGTCTGGATGTTCTCCTTGGAGCCGAACCAGTAGGCCTCGGAGGCCGCGATCCGGGCGGCGCTGGCCGCGACGGGAAGCTCGGGGGCGTCGGTGTTGAGCGCCCAGGCGCCGTAGTAGGCGTTGGAGCGGGCCAGCTCGTTCTTGACGTACATGTCGGCCAGCTTGTGCTTGATCGCCTGGTAGCTGGCGATGGTCCGGCCGAAGGCGAAGCGCTCCAGGGCGTATTCCTTCGCCATCTCCAGGGCGCGGTCGGCGCCGCCGGTCTGCTCGAAGGCCAGGAGGACCGCGGCCCGGTCCAGGACCTGCTCGACCAGGGACAGGCCCTCGCCCGCACCGCCCAGACGCTCGGCCGGGACCTTGTCGAAGACCAGCCTTGCGGCGTCGCGGGAGGGGTCGAGGGTGGACAGCGTCTCGCGGGTGACGCCCGCCGCCGAGAGGTCGACCAGGAAGAGGGCGGGCTGGCCGCCCTCGCGGGCCAGGACCAGGGCGTGGGTGGCGATCCCGCCGTCGGTCACCGGGATCTTGGTCCCCGACAGCTTCCCGCCCTCCACCGAGGCGCGGATGCCGGAGGCCGCCAGGGCGCCAGGGCCCTCGGAAGTGGCGAGGGCGCCGATGACCTCGCCGGCGGCGATGCCCGGCAGGACGGCGGCCTTCTGGGCCTCGGACCCGGCCATCATGACGGCCTCGGCCAGGATGTAGACGGTGGAGGCGAAGGGGATGGGGGCGACGGCCCGGCCCAGTTCCTCGGCGATCACGCACAGCTCAAGCCGGCCGAGGCCCAGGCCGCCATGTTCCTCGGGGATGGCGGCGCCCAGCCAGCCCTGGCCGGCGACGGCCTTCCAGAGTTCGGGGTCCCAGGTCGCCGAGGCGTCGTCCAGGACCTTCCGCACCCGGCTGGTGGGGCAGTTGGCCTCGAGGAAGCGCCTCGCCTCGTTCTTGAGGAACTTCTGATCCTCGGAGAAATCGAAATTCATGGGCTCGCACGCCTCCCTGCGCCGGTCCGGTGTCTGGTCACGGGAGAACATAGTCCCCGCCTCGGGGCGGCGGAAGTCTGACCTCGCGTCAGGACCGTCCGACTTCGGTCAGGAAAGGCGAGTCAGAGCCGACTGCAGGCGCTCTCGCGCAGCCTCGGCCTCCGCCAGGCGCTCGCGGTTCTCCTCGACCACCTCCTCCGGCGCCCGGGCCACGAAGTCCGGGTTGTCGAGCTTGCGGCGGGTCTGCTCGGCGGTGGCGGCCAGGCCGGCGATCTCCTTGGCCAGGCGGGCCTTCTCGGCGGCGAGGTCGATGAACTCGGCCACCGGAAGGGCCAGGGTCGCCCCCTGGACCACATAGGGGATGGCGCCGTCGGGGATCGATTCTTCAAACCTAACGTCGGACACCCGAAGCATATGACAAACCGCTGCCACATTCGAAGTTGTGGCGGTCGCGACCTGAAGAGTCGCTTCGTCCGACGAATTAGTCCGGATAATCACTAACGATGGTCGAGCACCGACTGGGACATTGAGCTCTGCTCGAATGGACCGTCCCTCAGAAATCGCAGCAATAACCGAGTTCACCTCGGCGGCGGCGGCGGCGTCGGGCGCAAGGCCGGACAGGTCCGGCCAGCGGGCGGATATCAGCATCGGCTCGGCCCGGGCCGCGCCCAGGTCGGCGGTCTGGTCCCACAGCTCCTCGGTCAGGAAAGGCATGACCGGATGCAGCAGCTTCAGGATGACATCCATGACCCAGGCGGCGGTGGCGCGGGTCTCGGCCTGGGCCTCGGCGTCGGCGCCGTTCAGGACGGGCTTGGACAGCTCGACATACCAGTCGCAGAAGGTGTTCCAGATGAAGCGGTAGAGAAGGTTGGCCGCCTCGTCGAAACCGCAGCCGGCGATGGCGTCGGTGACGGCGCCAGCCGTCCGGGCCGTCTCACCGACGATCCAGCGGTTGACCGCCCCCTTCACCGCAGCGGGATCGAAACCCTCGGCCCGGGCGCAGCCATTGACCTGGCAGAACCGCGCGGCGTTCCAAAGCTTGGTGCCGAAATTCCTATAACCTTCAATGCGCTGGGTCGAGAGCTTGATGTCCCGTCCCTGCCCCGACATGGCGGTCAGGGTGAAGCGCAGGGCGTCCGCGCCGTAGGTGTCGATGAGGTCCAGGGGGTCCATGACATTGCCCTTGGACTTGGACATCTTCTTGCCGGAGGCGTCGCGCACAAGGGCGTTGAAGAAGACGCGCCGGAAGGGGACCTCGCCGGTGAAATGCATCCCCAACATCATCATCCGAGCGACCCAGTAGAAGATGATGTCGAATCCGGTGACCAGGGTGTGGGTCGGATAGAAACGCTTCAGGTCCTCGGTTGGTTCCGGCCAGCCCAGGGTCGAGAAGGGCCAAAGCCCCGAAGAGAACCAGGTGTCGAGGACGTCCTCATCCTGGCGCAGAGGCGTCTTCGCGCCATAGTGGGCGGCGGCGGCGGCCAGGGCCTCGGCCTCCGTCTCCTCGACGAAGACCGCGCCGTCGGGTCCGTACCAGGCGGGGATCCGGTGACCCCACCAGAGCTGGCGCGAGACGCACCAGGGCTCGATATTCCGCATCCACTCGAAATAGGTTTTGGACCAGGCGGCCGGCTCCAGGACGGTGCGGCCGTCCTCCACCGCGGCGATGGCGGGCTTGGCCAGGGTGACGGCGTCCACGAACCACTGGTCGGTCAGGTAGGGCTCGACAACAACGCCGGAGCGGTCGCCGTGCGGCACCACGTGCCGGGTCGGGTCGATGCCGCGCAGCAGCTCCAGCGCCTCGAACTCGGCGACCACCTTCTTGCGGGCGACAAAGCGGTCCAGGCCCCGGTAGGCCTCGGGCGCGGCGTCGCTGATGCAGCCGAAGTCATCGAGGATGTTGATCATCTCCAGGCCGTGGCGCTTGCCGACCTGGAAGTCGTTGAAGTCGTGCGCCGGAGTGATCTTCACCGCGCCGGAGCCCTTCTCGGGATCAGCGTAGTCATCGGCCACGATCGGGATCAGCCGCCCGACGATGGGCAGGCGGACCCGCTTGCCGACCAGGTGGGCGTAGCGCACGTCCTTGGGATTCACCGCCACGGCGGTGTCGCCCAACATGGTCTCGGGCCGGGTGGTGGCGACCACGATCTCGCCCGAGCCATCCTCCAACGGATAGGCGAAGCGCCAGAAATGGCCGTCGACCTCGCGCTGTTCGACCTCCAGGTCAGAGATGGCGGTCTGCAGGTGGGGGTCCCAGTTCACCAGCCGCTTGTCGCGATAGAGAAGGCCCTGCTTGTGGAGGGTGACGAAGACCTTGCGGACGGCGGCGCTCAGGCCCTCGTCCAGGGTGAAGCGCTCGCGGCTCCAGTCGCAGGAGGCGCCCAGCCGGCGCAGCTGGCGGGTGATGGTCCCGCCGCTCTCGGCCTTCCAGGCCCAGACCCGCTCGACGAAGGCCTCGCGTCCCATGTCCCGCCGGCCGATATTGCCCTCGGCGGCCAGCTGGCGCTCGACCACCATCTGGGTGGCGATGCCGGCATGGTCGGTGCCGGGCAGCCAGAGGGCCGCCTTGCCCCGCATGCGCTCGACC
>NZ_JADCBG010000188.1 GCF_020253645.1 Phenylobacterium sp. | reverse complement strand
CATGGCCTCGATGTCGATCCGGGCGCGGGAGATGATCTCGACGTTGCCGCCCAGCCAGGCGATCTTGCGGCCGAAGGCCTCGCGCGAGAGGCCCCGGCGGACCATCAGGTCCAGGGCCCGCTCGGCCTGGCCGATGGAGCGCATGCAGTGGTGGATCCGGCCCGGGCCGAGGCGCAGCTGGCTGATCTCGAAGCCGCGGCCCTCACCGAGCAGAATGTTCGATTCCGGCACCCGCACATTGGTGAAGCGGATGTGCATGTGGCCATGGGGGGCGTCATCCTCGCCGAAGACGTTCATCGGGCCGAGAATCTCCACCCCGGGGGTGTCGATGGGCACCAGGATCTGCGACTGCTGGCGGCTGGGGGGCGCGTCCGGGCTGGTCTTGACCATGGTGATCATGATCTTGCAGCGCGGGTCGCCGGCGCCGGAGATGTAGTACTTCTCGCCGTTGATCACCCACTCGCCGTTCTCGAGCACCGCGCGCATGCCGACGTTCTTGGCGTCGGAGGAGGCCCGGTCCGGCTCGGTCATGGCGAAGGCCGAGCGGATCTCGCCGTTCAGCAGGGGCTTCAGCCAGCGCTCCTTCTGCTCCGGCGTGCCGACCCGCTCCAGAACCTCCATGTTGCCGGTGTCCGGCGCCGAGCAGTTCATGACCTCCGAGGCAAGCGGGACCTTGCCCAGCTCCACGGCGATGTAGGCGTAGTCGAGGTTGGACAGGCCCTCGCCGGTCTCGGCGTCGGGCAGGAAGAAGTTCCAGAGGCCTTCCTTCTTGGCCTGGTTCTTGGCTTCCTCGAGCAGTTCCAGCTGGCCGGGGGCGTAGCTCCAGCGGTCCGCCCGGCCCTCGCCGAGCTGGTGGAACTTCTCCGACATCGGGGCGACGGTCTCTTGGACGAAGCGCTTCACGTGCTCGTACAGCGGCGTGGCCTTCTCGCTCATCCGGAGGTCGTTCAGGTCGTCATGCGGATCGAAGCCGAAGGCGGTGCGGGGGGGTGGGGGCGTCATCGTGTTCATGGTGTCTTTCCTGCTCCTTCTCGGGCCTCTGGGCGGGTCGCCGCGACAATCTGAACATTCAGTATGTCAGCGGGACCTCGTGCGCCAATCGTTTTTGGGGCTCTGACGCGAGGTCATCCGCGATCTTCCTTCACCGGGAAGGGGTGGGCGGCCTCTTCTGCATCGGCGGCCAGGGCCCGCAGGGTGGCGGCGTGGGACTCCCGGCTGATCCGGTATCCCGCAAGGAGGGCGATTCCGGCGAGATAGAGACCGATGATGACGGGAGAGTAGAGGGCGCCCATTCGCTGGATGACCTCCGGCGAGGTGTCGGCGGGGGCGACCCCGGGGGTAAGCCCGATGGCGTCGATGAGGATGGCGGCGGCGAGGATGCCAAAGCCCGAGACCGACTTTCCGACAAAGGCGGAGGCGGCGAAGAACAGGCCCTCCGACCGGCGTCCGGTCTTCAGCTCCGCCTCCTCGACCACGTCGGCGATCATGGAGGCGCCCATGGTCGAGGCGATGATCCCGCAGGTCACGCCGACGATGGAGGTGGTGAACAGGATGGCGAAGAGCTCGGGCGAGCCATTGGGCGGAAAGAGGCCGGCCAGGCGCAGCAGCACCGGCCCGAGCCCGATCGCCAGGGACAGGAGCGACAGCAGCATGGCCGTATGCTTCTTGCCGAATCGTCGCGAGAGCAGGGGGGCGGACGGCAGGGCGACAAAGGCCGAGACAAAGACCCCCAGGGTGATGACCGAGATCTGCGCCGCCGAGAACTCCCAGAAGAAGGTGTTGAAGTAGCCGTTCATCGAGGCCACGAGCCCGCCGGCCAGGGCCGTGGCGATGCTGGAGGCCAGCAGGAACAGGAAGGACCGGTTGTTCAGGGTTTCACGCACCTCCGCCAGGGTCTGGCCGAGGGTCTTCGCCTGCTTCGCGGGGGGCGAGCGGAGACTCGGGATGCGGCGATGGGTGCCGGCGGCGGAGACGACGATGGCGACCAGCATGATCAGCGAGGCGATCAGGCCGTACCGACCGTAACCCTCCGGGTTGAGCTGGCCGACGGCGTGGTTTGCGTCCGGGCGCAGGAGGACCCCGAAGGCGAGGGCCTGGATGGACAGGCCGCCGACCCAGGCGAAGAAGAACCTGTAGCTGAGGAGGACCGAGCGGTCGTCGTAGCTGGAGGTGAATTCAGCGGCGAGAGCGGAGGACGGCACCTCGTAGAAGGCGACAAAGGTCCGTATCACGATGGCCAGCACGGTCAGGTAGACAAACATTCCCTCCTGGGACAGGTCCGGGGGGTTCCAGAGCGCGGCGTAGGACACCGCCACGGGCAGGGCGGCGGCGTACATGAAGGGATGCCGGCGGCCCCAGGGCGATCGCAGGTTGTCGGAAACGTGGCCGATGAGCGGGTCGATCACGGCGTCGAAGAGCAGAGCGGTCAGGAGGGCCAGGGCCACGAGGCTGGCGGGCACGCCGAGGACCTGATTGTAGAACAGCATCAGCATGAAGCTGAAACCGTTGTCCTTCACCCCGAAGGCGATGGACCCGAGCCCGTAGAAGATGCGCGTCGACCGGTCGAGCCGGCCCTCGGGCGCAGGCGCCGCAGCTGACGTCATCTGTTCCCCCGTTACCTGACGTCAATCGGCCCTGACGTCATTCGGCCCCGACGCCATTGGGTCACCCTCCTGGGGGACCGTCAACCGCCGCCGCCCTTGCCGACGGGATGACCCGGCCATAGCATACCGGCCGCTCAATGCCCTCGGGGGGACCATGGCCGACGCACAAGCCGACTATCCGCTGTCAGGACTGAGGGTGCTGGATTTCTCCCGCGTCCTCGCCGGTCCCTTCGCCGGCCGCCTGCTCTCGGACCTTGGCGCCGACGTGGTCAAGGTCGAGCCGCCGGAGGGCGATGTCACCCGCAACTGGGGGCGGGTGAAGGGCGGCGTGCCCGGCTTTTTCCACCAGCAAAACGCCGGCAAGCGCAACATCTGCATCGACCTGCGCGCGCCCGGCGCCCGGGAGCTGGTGCTGGACCTGGTCCGCCAGGCGGACATCCTGATCGAGAACTACCGGCCCGACGTCATGGACCGGCTGGGGCTGGGCTATGACGTCCTGTCGCAGGCCAATCCGCGCCTGATCATGCTGTCCATCTCCGGCTTCGGCGCCGGCGGGCCGGAGTCGCGCCGCCCCGCCTATGCCCCCATCGTGCATGCGGAGATGGGGCTGATCGCCCGCCAGGCCCGGCGCAATGGCATCCCGCGCAGCGACCTGCCCCTGTCGGTGGCCGACACCAACGCTTCCCTGCACGGCCTGATCGGCCTCCTCTCGGCGGTGATCCTCCGTGAACGGACGGGCAAGGGCCAGCACATCGACATCGCCATGGTGGACGCCACCCTCGTGACCGACGACCAGTTCCACTACGAGGCCGAGGACTCCGAGGACACCATGGACCTTCCGCCGGACATCTGGGAGACGGGCGCCGGCCCCATCCTGGTCTCGGCGGACTTCCGCTACCTCTTCCGCCAGCTGACCTCGAAGCTGGGCCTGAAGGACCCTGGCGAGGGGGTCTCCGACCTCGACCGCAAGATCGCCCTGCGACGGGCGGCGGTAGGCGATCTGATGAAGGGCCTGACGGACTGGGGCAAGGTGACTGAAGCCATGGCGGCCATGAACATCGCCTGGGGCGAGGTGCGCGATGGCGCCCGCCTGCGCGAGCAGCCGACCCTGGCCCACCGGGGCTCCATCGTGGACCTCGACGACCGCGAGGGCGGGACCCGGCCCATTCCCCAGTCGCCCTACCGCTTCTCGGCGGCGAAGAGCGGCGTGCGCGGCGTCGCCCCCCACCGGGGCGAGCACAACGCCGAGGTCCTGGGCGAGTGGCTGGGCCTGGACGCCGCCCGCACCTCAGCCCTCGCCGAAGCCGGAATCCTGTCCGCAGAGGGCTGACGCGCCAAGGCCCCTTCCCTGGCGCCGCGTCTCTCCGATGAGGACATGCAGCGCCCATTGCGCCCCGTCCTGAGAGCGCCCGGCCAGGCCGGGTGAGGGACGTCAGGTCGGCTCGCCTCAGGCTGACTGGGCGGCGGCGAGGCGGCGGGCGACCTCGTCGCGGAGGCCGCGCTTGAGGATCTTTCCCGAGGCGATGCGCGGCAGGGGCTCAGGCGAGATATCGATGTAGCGGGGGATCTCGAACCGGGCGAGATGATCCTTGAGGAAGTCGCGGATCTGATCCGGGTCGAGGCCGGGATCGCCATGGACCGTGGCGCCCACCTCCTCGCCCAGCCGCTCGTCGGGGACGGCGTAGACCGCCGCCTCATGGATGTGCGGGTGCTTGAGAAGGGCGGCCTCGACCTGGCCGCAGCCGATGTTCTCGCCGCCGCGGATGATCAGGTCCTTGATGCGGTCGACGATGAACAGGTAGCCCTCGTCGTCGAGGTAGGCGACGTCGCCGGTCCGGAACCAGCCGTCCTCGAAGATCTCGGCGTTCAGCTCCGGCCGGTTCCAGTAGCCGCGGAAGAGGCTGGTCCCTCGGATCAGGAGCTCGCCGCGCTCGCCGGCCGGCAGGGCCCGGCCCTGGTCGTCGACGATCTTGAGCTCCAGCACCGCCGAGCAGCGGCCCGAGCTGGCGGGACGGTTGAGGTATTCCTCGCCGCCGATCCCGGTGCCGATGGCGTTGGTCTCGGTCATGCCCCAGCCGGTATTGGGCATGGCCTGGGCGAAGGACGAACCGATCTGGGCCACCTGCTCGGGGGCCCGGGGCGCCCCGCCGCCCCCCACCGTGAGCAGGCTGGAGAGGTCGCGCGAGGTGCGCTTGGCCTCGCGCACCAGGTCGCCGGTCATGGCTGCGGGGGCGGTGAAGCTGGTGACCTTCTCGCGCTCGATGATCTCGGCGGCGAGTTCGGCGTCCCACTTGTACATGCAGACCATGGCGCGCTGGGCGCGGTAGCACTGCAGGAAGATGGCGTTGGCGCCGGTCACGTGGAACAGGGGCACGCCCAGCAGGGCGACCGGCTGGCGGGCGGGCGGCGCCGGCTCGATCCCCTGCATGAGGGCGCCGGTCCGCAGGTCCAGCTCCCAGGAGAAGAGGGCCGAGATGATGTTGCGGTGGGAGGAGACCACGCCCTTGGGATGGCCGGTGGAGCCCGAGGTGTAGAAGATGGTGGCGTCATCGTCCGGGGCGATGTCGGCGGCCGGCAGGGTCGCGTCCTTCGCCTCCGCCACCAGGTCCTCGTAGCGGAGGGCCTTGCCGGGCCGGTCCGCGCGGACGGCGATGACGGGCACGTCGAGGTCGGACGAACAGCCCGCCAGCCGGTCCAGCCGTTCCTGGTCGGCGATGAAGACCTTCGCGCCGCAGTCCTTCAGGCCGTACTCCAGCTCGTCGGACTGCCAGAGGGCGTTCATGGCCACGGCGACGGCGCCGATGGACGTGGCGGCCTGGTAGGCGATGACCCACTCGGGGAAGTTGCGCATGGAGAAGGCGACCCGGTCGCCCTTGCCGACGCCGAAGCGCGAGACGAGCACAGAGGCCAGGCGCCCGGCGTCGCGGGCAACCTCGGCGAAGGTCATGCGCTCCTCGCCATAGACCAGGAAGGTGGCGTCCGAGACCGCTGCGGCGAACATCTCGCGCAGGGTCGGCGGGGCGTTCACGAAGACCTTGCGCGGATAGCCGCCGATCTCGAACGTCTCCAGAGCGTAGGGTTCGCCCGGCGCTGTGAGAATGGCGAGGGCCTCAGCCCGGGTGGCGGGCGGCGGGGAAGCAGGATCGGTCATGACAGTTCCGGGATCAGAAGAGGAGGCGGGCGAGTTTCTTGCGATGGAAGGCGGCGTCGCCGAACTGGGCGGCGTGCCAGATGGCCCGTCGACGGTAGAGCTGGGCGTCGCAGTCCCAGGTGAAGCCGAAGCCCCCGTGGAACTGGATCGAGCGGTCGGCGGCGAAGCTGTAGGCTCCGTCCGCCGCCGCCTTGGCCATGCGCACGGCGATCTCGCCGGTTCCCTGCTCGTTGAAACAGTGAGCCGCGCTGTAGAGGTGCGACCGGGCCTGCTCATAGCGGGTGTAGGCGTCGACCATGGGGTGCTTCAGCGCCTGGTAGGAACCGATCACCTTGCCGAACTGGGTGCGGGTGCGGAGGTAGTCGAGGGTGTAGTCGATGCAGGCCTGGGTCCCGCCCACCATGTCGGCGGCGGCCAGGAGGTTGGCGGCCAGGTGGAGGTGCTCAAGGGTCGCCCCCGCGCGGTCCGGGTCCAGCAGGCGGTCCTCCGCCACGGTCACGCCGTCGAGGGTCAGGCTGAAGGACCGGCGCGTCTCGTCGATCACCGTCTCGCGGCGCAGCGCCCCTGCCGGGAGGTCCTCGGGGGTCAGGAGGACCAGGGCCGGGGCGCCGTCCAGTCGGACCGCGACGATCAGCCGGCGGGCTGCACCGGCGTCACTCACCAGGATCTTTCGCCCCGAGAGGGACAGCCAGCCACCGTCGCCCCGGCGCGCCGCAGCAGAGATCGTG
>NZ_JADCBG010000187.1 GCF_020253645.1 Phenylobacterium sp. | reverse complement strand
GGATCATTTCCAGCGCCCGCAGCGCAGGAGGCGAGAGCAGGTCGTACCGGTCGGCCACCCGGGGATTGCCCCGATCCGCCGCGAACAGATACTGCATCAGGTCGTTGGTGCCGACGCTCACGAAGTCGGTCATGGGCAGAAGCGCATCCAGGTGCCAGATCAGCGAGGGCGCCTCGATCATGGCGCCGACATCCAGGCGAGCCGGCTCAGGCCGTCCCCTTCGGTGCGCCCAGGCCACCTCCTGATCCACAAGCGCCCGGGCTGCGCGGAACTCGTCGACGCTCGCGACCAGGGGGAACATGATCTTGAGCGGCCGTCCGCGGGCTGCGGCGATCAAGGCCCGGAGCTGGAGCCTCAGGAGGGCGGGGCGATCCAGGCCCATGCGCACGGCGCGCCAGCCCAGGGCCGGATTGTCCTCCCTTTCGGCCTCCATGTAGGGCAGCACCTTGTCTCCGCCCAGGTCGAGGGTCCGGAAGGTGACCGGGAGGGTTCCCGCAGCGTCCATCACCCTGCTGTAAAGGGCGGTCTGCGCGGTGAGCCGCGGCATCTCCTCGGCGACCATGAACTGGAACTCGGTGCGGAACAGGCCAATCCCCTCGGCTCCGGCCTCCTCCAGCATGTCGAGGTCGACGTCCAGCCCGGCGTTCATCAGAAGCCTGATCTTGGCTCCGTCCCGGGTCACAGCCGGCCGGTCGCGCAGCCGGGCGAACTCCGCCCGCCTCTGCCGCCGGACATCCAGTCGGGCCTGAAGGGCCTTCACCACATCCGGCCGCGGCCGCAGATAGGCCTCGGCGGTCTCAGCGTCGACGATGACGGTGTCGCCCTCCGACACCTTGTCGCGAAGGCCGGGCAGGCGCCCCACGCAGGGTATGTCGAGCGCCCGCGCGACAATGGCTGCGTGGCTTGCGCTTGAACCCTCTTCCAGCAGGAGTCCCTTCAGCCGGGTGCGGTCGTACTCCAGCAGGTCGGCGGGGCCCAGGTTTCGAGCGATGAGAATGGCGTTTTCAGGCAGGTCCCTGGCCAGGACTGCGTCGCCGGCAAGGTGACGCAAGAGGCGGTCGGCGAGATCCTCGAAATCATGCAGCCGCTCTCGCAGGTAGGGATCGCGAGCCTGCCCGAGCCTGGCCCGGTGTTCCGAGCGAACCCGCTCCACCGCCGCCTCTGCAGTCAGGCCGTTGCGAACGGCATCCTCGAGGGACCGTCGCCAGCCGCGGTCATGGGCGAACATCCGGTAGGTCTCGAGCACCTCGTAGGAGGCCTCGACCAGGCCATGCTGTCCCTCGAGCATGCTGTCGATCTGGGCCTGGAGCGCGGTGATCGCCGCGCGAAGCCTCTCCTCCTCCGCGGCGACATCCTCGGCCAGGAGATCTGAAGGGGCGACCGGCGGCTCATGAAGGACCGCCACGCCAAGGGCCAGGCCTTCGGCGAAGCGCGCGCCCTTCAGTCGCTCCGGCTTCTTGGGCACCAGGTCGATATTCTGGAGGGGCCCCTCCGCCGCGAGTTCGCCCCCCGCGACCATCTCCGCGAGGACCATGGCGATGATCTGCAGGTCCTCGACCTCGTCCTCAGAGTACACGCGCTCGGTCCGGTTCTGCACGACCAGGACCCCGATCGCCCGGCCGCCCCGCAGCAGGGGCACGCCCATGAAGGCGTGGAACGGATCCTCTCCGGTCTCCGGACGGTAGGAGAAGGCCGGGTGATTGGGAGCATCCGCCAGGTTCAGCGGGCGCCCCAGCCGCATGATCTCTCCCACGAGACCCTCACCGGGCTTCAGCCGGGTCAGATGCACGGCGTCCGGCGAAAGACCTTCGGTGGCGAAGAGCTCCATGAGCCCGTCCGCCTGACGGAGGTAGAGCGAGCAGACCTCCGCCACCATGGACCGCGCGATGATCTTGACGACCATGTCGAGCCGCGCCTGGACAGGTCCGCCCGAGGCGAGGGCCTCACGGATCTGCCGGAGCAGGCTGCGCTGCCCCCGGACGGCGAAACTGGCGGTCGAAATCGGCAAGGGCCCCTCGCAATGGGGGGAAAGCCCCCCGTCTCACAGTTGGCGTTCTAGCAGGAAGCCATGACGAACCGAAAACAATTGCCCGTGCAGAGGGCGTCCAGCCGATCGGCGCCCTGTTTTCGGGCAAGGACCTGCGCCATGGGAGAGATACGCCTTCGGGGTGAAACAGCCGCCCCCGCTCCGGGCGCGGGCGACCCCGGACCTGCTGACCGGGTGCGGTTCACCGCGCCGCGATTTCGGCGCCGGGGTCAGGGCAGGCGAGGGGAGGAGCCTTGGCGATCTCGGCTGCGGCCGCCTTCACATCGGCCTGGTAGGCGGGAGCCCTGGAGACCCTGTCGTGGATGGCCAGCCCCAGCATTCTGCCTGCAGCGACATCACTGGGCCAGTGCACCCGGCAGTCGACCCTGTGCTGGCCGACCGCGGCGCCCCACGCGCGGAGGGGCTCGCTGCGGGCCGGGGCGGCGTCCGAAAGGGCAAGGGCCAGAAGCCAGCCGATCCCCGCGTGACCGCTGGGATAGGCGAATCCAAGCTTGTCGCCCTGACCCGCCGCGACGAGGGCGTCGCAGGCCGGGCCGCCATCCGCGGTGAAGGGTCTGGCCCGCCGATAGGTGGTCTTGGCCAGGTCCATGGGACCCACGAAGTCGCCCATCAGGGTCATCATCAGCTTCTGGACCGCGGGGGTCTTCTCTGCGGAGACCTCGACCCCGACGGCGCAGGACAAGGAACGCATGAAGGCCGCGTCCGGGATCCGCGTTTCCCGGATGGCCGCCCTCCAGGCCGGCCCGCCGACGCCGGCCCGCGCGGCCGCCGCCACCGTCCTGTCGTAGGTCTCCTCGGATGAGCCGGGCGACGGTGGGGGCGGCAGGATGCGGAGCGCGTCCACCGCCGGTTGACCTGCCAGATAGCTTCCGCGGGCCTGAGCGGCGCCCAGGCTGGCTGGAGCAGCGGCGATGAGGACGAGGGCGAGGGCAAGGACGGGGCGCATAAGGGGTCTCCGGCTGATCGTGGCTTTCAGGCTAAGCGCATTGTCCCGTCATCGCCACGCCGTCATAATCTCTTCATGAAAGCGGCTGCGTCGCCGCAGGGGAGGGGAGGCATGCGTTATCGGCTCGCCGCGTTTGGCGCGGCCCTGATCGTGGCGGGCGCCCTTCTCGCCTCCTTTGTCCAGACACGAGGTGGCGTCGAGGTCTCCGAGGCCCGTTGGCGCACCGCGGAAGGCGCCGTGATGTCCGGGCTTCTCTACCGGCCGCCGGGTCTTTCGGAGACCCGCCGAGCGCCAGCGGTCCTGCTCAGCCACGGCTATATCAACACCCGGGAGATGCAGAGCCCCTTCGCGATCGAGCTCTCTCGCCGCGGCTTCGTGGTCCTGGCCATGGACATGACGGGGCATGGCGGCTCCGGCGGCAATGTCGGCGCCGCAGGCTTCGGCGGCCCTTCGGCCCTGGCCTTCCTGCGCAGCCGCCCCTTCGTTGATCCGGGCCAGATCGGCCTGGCCGGTCACAGCATGGGCGGGGGTCCGGTCCTGGCGGCCGCCCGCTCGGCGCCCGACGGCTACCGGGCGGTGGCCCTTGTCGGTTCCGCTCCGGGCCTTTTCGGCCCCCCGGCGGATGTGAGCCCTGACTTTCCGCGCAACCTGAATGTCGTCTTCGGCGGCCTTGACGAGTTCGCCGCCCTGATGTGGCGGACACCCAAGGGGACCGACCTGCCGGACTCGGAGAAACTGCGGACCGTGTTCGGCCTGACCACTGCCGTCGAGCCCGGCCGCCTGTACGGCGACCCCTCGCTCGGGACCGCGCGGAGGTTGGACCTGCCCCATGTCACCCACCCCTGGGAGCACTTCTCCCGCGGCGGGGTCGCCCCGGTCGTCGACTGGATGCAGGCGCGGCTGGACGGGGAGGCCCATCCCCGGCCGGCCAACGAACAGATCTGGTTCTGGAAAGAGGCTGGAACCCTCGTGGCCCTTGTCGGCGCCGCCCTGCTCCTGCTGGGGGCCTTCGACCTCGTCCTGAGCCTGCCCTGGCTTGGCGCCCTTCGTCGCGCACCCGAGCCGGCCTCGGCGGTCCGGGGCGCCGGCGGCTGGATCGCCCTCGTCCTGACAGCCGTGCTGCCGGCCGCCACCTACCTGCCCTTCATGAAGCTGGGCGCCTTCTGGTTTCCTTCCACCGGCTTTCCCCAGTGGGTCCAGAACCAGCTGCTGGCCTGGGCCATGGCCAACACGGTCCTCGCCGTGCTCATCGCCCTGGTGCTCCGGAGGGGCCGACCGGTCTTCAGCGTGGACATCGTCCGGTCCATCGTCGCCGCGAGCCTGTCCGTGGGCGCCGTCGTCCTCGCCCTCGCCCTTGTGGACCGCCTGCTCCAGGTGGACTTCCGCTTCTGGGTCGTGGGCTTCCGGCCCCTGACGGAGGCGCGCTGGGCGACCTTCCTGACCTACCTGCCATTCTGGATCTTGCACGCCGTGATCGCCGTGCGTGGCCTCTGCGCCCTCCTGGCGGTGGACGGCGCGAGCCGCCGGATGACCTACCTGACCGCCGCGGGCGTCATGGGCGGCGGCTTCCTGGTCCTGGCCGTACTGCAGTATGCGACCCTCTTCTCGACCGGCCTGCTGCTGACCCCGACCGAGCCGCTGAACGTGATCGTGGCCCTGCAGTTCATTCCCCTGCTGGCCTTCGTCGGCGTGATCGCCGTCTTCACCTGGAGGCGGACGAACAGCTATCTGCCGGGCGGGCTGATCTGCGCCCTGTTCCTGTGCTGGTACGTCACCAGCGGTACGGCGAACCACTGGTCGCCGGACTATCCCATGACCTTCCCGCCCGCGGCCCGCGACCGCTAGGGGGCTTCAGAGCTGGTCCAGGCCGTAGGCGGCGTGCAGGGCGCGGACGGCCAGCTCGGTGTAGGCCGCGTCGATCAGGACCGAGATCTTGATCTCCGAGGTCGAGATGACCTGGATGTTCACGCCCTTTTCCGCCAGGGCGCCGAACATTGTCTTGGCCACGCCCGCATGGCTGCGCATGCCGACGCCGATCACCGAGACCTTGGCGACATCCTCGTTGACCTTCACGTCCTCGAAGCCGACCTGGCCCTTGAGGCCGCGGACAATCTCCACCGCCCGAGCCGCATCCCGCTTGCCGACCGTGAACTCCATGTTGGCCGTGTCCGCCGTACGCGCATGGCTCTGGACGATCATGTCGACATTGACATTGGCGTCCGCCAGGGCGCCGAAGATGGTCGAGGACACGCCTGGATGGTCCGGCAGGCCAAACAGGCTGACCTTGGCCTCGTCCCGGCTATAGGCGACTCCGCTGACGATCCGCTTTTCCATGATCTCTTCCTCGTCGCACACGATGGTGCCCTGGCCCGGGGCCTCGCCGGGCTCGACAAAACTGGACAGGACCCGCACCGGGACCTTCTGGGCCATGGCCAGCTCGACCGAGCGGGTCTGCAGGACCTTGGCGCCCAGGGACGCCATTTCCAGCATCTCCTCGTAGGAGATGCGCGAAAGCTTCCGGGCCCGGGACTCGATCCGCGGATCGGTGGTGTAGACCCCGTCCACGTCGGTGTAGATGTCGCAGCGTTCGGCCCGGACGGCGGCGGCGATGGCCACGGCGCTGGTGTCCGATCCGCCACGGCCCAGGGTGGCGATGCGGCCGGAGGTCGTGACGCCCTGGAAGCCGGCGATCACCGCGACCTCGCCCGCGTCGAGGGCGGCGGAGAGCTTTTCCGGCGGGATGTCATCGATTCGGGAACGACCGTGGGCGTCGTCGGCCACGATCGGCACCTGCCAGCCCATCCAGGACCGGGCCGGGAGGCCCATGTTGCGCAGGGTCATGGCCAGGAGGCCTGCGGTCACCTGCTCGCCGGAGGCCACCACCACGTCATACTCGTCGTCCGAGGCGGGCAGGCCCTCTGCGGCCGGGCCGGCGGCGTCGGTCCAGGCCACCAGCTCATTGGTCTTGCCGGCCATGGCCGAGACCACCACCGCCACCCGGTGGCCCGCCGCCACCTCGGCGGCCACGAGCCGCCCGACGCGCCGGATGCGCTCGAGGTCGGCGACGGAGGTTCCGCCGAATTTCATGACCAGCCGCGACATGGCTCGGATCTCGCCCTCCAGACCGGAAAGACCGGGGTTCTAGCGGCGGGGCGGGGACGGAGCAACACCTGGCGGACGGGCTTTTCCCGGTGCGGTCTGACCGATCGTCTGGTAGACCCGGGCCATGCCCGAGCCCGGTTCCAGCATCGATCCCTCCGAAGTCGAGAGGTTCTCCCGCATCGCCGCCGAATGGTGGGACCCGAAAGGCAAGTTCGCGCCCCTGCACCGGTTCAACCCCGTCCGCCTGTCCTTCATCCGCGAGCGGGGTCTCGCCCACTTCGGCCGTGACGGGGGAGACCGTCGACCCTTCGAGGGGCTGCGCCTGCTGGACATCGGTTGCGGCGGAGGCCTGCTGTCCGAGCCCATGTCACGCCTCGGCTTCGACGTGACCGGGGTGGACGCTTCCGAGCGAAACATCGGCACCGCCCGCACCCACGCCGAACAGACCGGTGTTCCCGTCACCTATCTCTGCTCCACCGCCGAGGCCCTCGAGGCCGAGGGGATCGCGCCCTTCGACGTGATCCTGAACATGGAGGTCATCGAGCATGTGGCCGATCCCGGCGAGTTCCTGCGCACCTGCGGGCGACTGCTGGCGCCGGGCGGCCTGATGATTGTCGCCACCCTCAACCGCACCCTGCGCGCCCTGGCCCTGGCCAAGATCGGTGCGGAATACGTCCTGCGCTGGCTGCCGGCCGGCACCCATGACTGGCGCAAGTTCCTGACGCCCGACGAGCTTCGCGGCTTCCTGTCGACCGAGCCGCTGGACATGCAGGGGCCTTTCGGGGTCAGCTTCAATCCCCTGTCGGGAGCCTGGCGCCTGTCGTCCGATTCCGGGGTCAACTACATGATGACGGTGACGCGGAAGTCGGGCTGATCCCGGGCGCATCGTCCCGAGGGAGGGCGGCCCATGTTCGGATTGATGATGGACAGGCCCCTGACCCTGCCCACCATCCTGGAGTACGCCGCCGCCTGGCATCCGACGCGCGAGATCGTGACCCGCACGGTCGAGGGGCCCATCCACCGCTATGGCTACTCCGACGCCCTGGCCCGGGTGAAGCGGATGGCCAACGCCCTTCGGGGGCTCGGGGTGAAGCCGGGCGACCGGGTGGCGACGCTCGCCTGGTCCACCCACCGGCACTTCGAGCTCTACTACGCCGTCAGCGGCCTGGGCGCCGTGCTGCACACCATCAACCCGCGCCTCCACCCGGACCAGGTGGCCTGGGTCGCCAACCACGCGGGCGACAGCCTTCTTTTCTGGGACATCAGCTTCGCCGACCTCGTACCCGGGATCGCCCCGCGGCTGGAGACGGTCACGACCTTCGTGGCCATGACGGACCGGGACCACCTGCCCGACGGGGCCCCTGCCGGGACCCTGGTCTATGAGGACCTGGTCGCCGGCGCCGCGCCGGACTTCAACTGGCCCGAGCTGGACGAGCGCCAGGCCTCGGCCCTCTGCTACACCTCGGGCACCACCGGAAACCCGAAGGGCGTGCTCTATTCGCACCGCTCGACCGTACTTCACGCCATGTCCGTGATTCAGCCCGACTGCTTCGGGCTCGGGGCTGCGGACGCGATCTTGCCCTGCGCCCAGATGTATCACGCCAACGCCTGGTGCACGCCCTACGCCGCCCCCCTTGTGGGCGCCAAGCTGGTCCTTCCCGGCCGTCATCTCGACGGCCCCTCGGTCTGTGAGCTGGCGGTGGCGGAGCAGGCGACCTTCCTCCTGGGGGTGCCGACCATCTGGGTGGGCGTGCTGGATCACCTGGACGGGACCGGGCAGTCCCTGACCAGCGTGCGGACGGTCGCCGTGGGCGGCTCGGCACCCACCGCCTCGCTGATCTCCCGGGTCCAGGAGCGCCTCGGCGCCGATGTCCGGCAGATCTGGGGCATGACCGAGACCAGTCCCCTGGGCGTGATCAACACCCCCCTGGCCACCCACGCCGGCGAGAGCCCGGCCGCCGCCCTAGCGCGCAAGCAGAGGCAGGGCCGCGCCAACTGGGGCGTCGAACTGCGGATCGTTGGCCAGAACCGGGAGGTCCTGCCGCACGATGGCGTTCATTCCGGCGCCCTGCAGGTCCGGGGGCCGTGGGTCGCCTCGGCTTACTACAGGAACGACGGCGCCGAGGCCTTTGGCGATGACGGCTGGTTCGATACGGGTGACATCGCCGCCATCGACCCCGAGGGCTACCTGCGCCTGACCGACCGGGCCAAGGACGTCATAAAGTCGGGCGGGGAGTGGATCTCCACCCTCGACCTCGAGGACGCAGTCTCGTCCCATCCGGCCGTGGCCCTGGCCGCCGCGGTGGGAATCCCGGACCCCAAGTGGGACGAGCGGCCCCTGCTGCTGGTGGTCCTGCGGCCCGGCCACGTGGCGGCCCCGGAGGCCCTGCGCGAGCATGTCGCGGCGCGGGTGGCGAAGTGGTGGGTCCCCGACGAGGTGCGGATCGTCGAGGCCCTGCCCATCGGACCGACCGGCAAGGTGTTGAAGCGAGAGCTGAGGGCGGGGTTGGCCGCAGGCTGAAAAGAGTCTGGCGCGCGTCGCCCCAAGGGCGATAAGGTCTCTCCCGATCCAGCCTCCAGGCTGGCGCGTCGTAAACGCCCGCAGGGGCGAGACTTGGGGAAATGCCGACATGAAGGCCGCCGTTCTGCGCGAAGTGGGCAAGCCGCTTCAGATTGAAGACGTCCAGATCAATAAGCCTGGACCGCGCGAGGTCCTTGTCCGCACCAAGGCCGCCGGTCTGTGCCACTCGGACCTCCACTTCATGGAAGGCTCCTATCCGCATCCGCTTCCCGCCGTCCTGGGCCACGAGAGCGCCGGCGTCGTCGAGGCGGTGGGCTCCGAGGTCCGCACCGTGAAGCCGGGCGACCATGTCATCACCTGCCTGTCGGCCTATTGCGGTCACTGCGAAAGCTGCCTGACCGGACGGCTGTCGCTCTGCGTCAGCCCCGAGACCAAGCGTGAGTCCGGAGACGAGCCCCGCCTGACCCAGAACGGCGCGCCCCTGCCGCAGTTCCTGAACCTGTCCTCCTT
>NZ_JADCBG010000186.1 GCF_020253645.1 Phenylobacterium sp. | reverse complement strand
CTGCCCGTTACGGGATCCTCCACCAGGGCCCCGTCGGCGAAGAAGGCCCGGACCTCCAGCGCCGATGGCCCGCCCGGCGGATGCAGGGCCGCCACCCCCAGCTTCAGGTCGCCGAACAGGACCGGGTCGGGCCGCACCGACAGCGCCCGCTCGACACTGTCCAGCAGGACGGCGCACCAGCCCGGCCCGTTGTCGATCCACTGGTGGTCCAGGATCGCCCCCTCCGGCAGGCCGAGGGTCCCGCGGATCTGCGCCAGGACCTCCGGCTCGACGGGCCCCGTGCGCCGCAGGGGCGGAGCTGCGAAGGCCAGGTCCTCGCCGTCGAGCCGCACGGGAACAAGACCCACGCCGCACTCCTGGATCACCCGCCCCGGCGTCTTCGGCCGGCCCCCCGCCGACAGCCAGGCCCGGCAGGAGCCCAGGGTCGGATGCCCGGCGAAGGGCAGCTCGCCCCCGGGGGTGAAGATCCGCACCCGGTAGTCGGCGCCAGGGTCGGTCGGCGGCAGGAGGAAGGTGGTCTCGGACAGGTTCGTCCAGCGGGCGAAGGCGGCCATCTGCGCCTCGGACAGGCCCTGCGCGTCATGCACCACCGCCAACGGATTGCCATTCAGCGGTCCCGAGGCGAAGACGTCGATCTGCTGGAAACGGCGTTGGGTCATGAGCCCTCCCGCCCCGCCATCCGCTCGGCGACGAGGGCCGCCGCGGCGGGGTTGTGGTGCGGGTCCCCGGGATCGGCGAGGCCGCGGGCGACGCCGGCCATGTCGGGGAGGGGGCGGTTCTGGCTCATCTTCCACTTGCCGCGGATTTCGGTGATCTCGATCTCGAGGCCGATAATGCCCCGCAGCTGGGACTCGATGAAGGCGGGCGGGGCGTCGGAGACGGCCCAGGGCCGGGGGCGCCTGTCTTCCTGGGCGCGGGTCAGGGCGTCGACCTGGGCCGCCAGCCAGTCGGTCCCGGGCTTGAGGCTGATCCGGCCCCGGACCTGGACCATCTCGTAGTTCCAGGTCGGAACCACCCGGCCCGTCTCGGCCTTGGAGGGATACCAGCCGGGCGACACGTAGGTCTCGGCGCCCTGGAAGATAACCAGGGCGTCCAGGCCCTCGGTCAGGGCGGCGGCGTGGGGGTTGGCGCGGGCCATGTGGGCGGTCAGGACGGCGCGGTCCGCCTCCCCCTCCCCGCGCAGGAAGGGCAGGGGCGAGGCCATGGGCCCCTCCGGCCCGGCGGTGATGATGAGGCCCAGGGGATGCTGGGCCACAAGGCCCCACAGGACCTCGGGCCGGAGCTCTTCGAAGTTCTCGGGCAGGTACATCGGGGCGGCCCCTATTCCACCGTCACCGACTTGGCGAGGTTGCGGGGCTGGTCGACGTCGGCGCCCTTCTGGACGGCGACATAGTAGGCCAGCATCTGGATGGGGACGGCGTAGACCAGGGGGGCGACGATGTCGTCGCAGCCGGGGGTGACGATCAGGCGGACCCCGGCCGGGGCGCGGCGGGCGCCCTCCTCGTCGGTGATGAAGATGACCGGGCCGCCCCGGGCCATGACCTCGGCGGTGTTGGAGACGGTCTTCTCGAAGAGGGCGTCGGAGGGGGCCAGGACGATGACCGGGGTCGCCTCGTCGATCAGGGCGATGGGGCCGTGCTTGAGCTCGCCGGCAGGATAGCCTTCGGCGTGGATGTAGCTGATTTCCTTGAGCTTGAGCGCGCCTTCCAGGGCCAGGGCCGACATGACGCCGCGACCGAAGTAGAGCACGTCCCGCGCCTTGGCGAGTTCGGGCGCGAGGGCGCGGATCTGGTCCTCCAGGGCCAGGGCGCCTGAGATCAGGCGCGGCGCCTCCAGCAGCAGCTTGGTCAGCCGCGCCTCCTCGGCGGCGTCGATCCGGCCCTTGGCGGCCGCGGCGGCCACGGCCAGGGCGGTCAGGGCGGCCACCTGGCTGGTGAAGGCCTTGGTGGAGGCGACGCCGATCTCCGGCCCGGCATGGGTGGGCAGGAGGATGTCGGCCTCGCGGGCCATGGTGCTGGTGTGGACGTTGACCACGGCCGCCGTTGACAGGCCCTGCTCGCGGCACCAGCGCAGGGCCGCCAGGGTGTCGGCGGTCTCGCCGGACTGGGAGACCACGATGCAGAGCGTACCCTTATGCACCGGCGGGGCGCGGTAGCGGAACTCGGAGGCGACATCGATGTCGACCGGGATCCGGGCCAGGGACTCGAACAGGTAGCGGCTGATCAGGCCAGCATAGTAGGCCGTGCCGCAGGCGACGATCTGGATCCGGTCGACACGGCTGAAATCCAGGCCGCCGGGCACCCGGGCCCGCCCGGAGACCGGGTCGAGATAGGCCGACAGGGTGTGCTGGCAGGCGCCCGGCTGGTCATGGATCTCCTTTTCCATGAAGTGCCGGTAGTTGCCCTTCTCCACCAGGGCGGCGGCGGGGGGGATGATGCGGATCTGCCGGGTCACGGGCCGGCCTTCGGCGTCGAAAATCCGCGCCGTCGTCCTGTCGATGGCCACGAAGTCGCCCTCGTCGAGATAGGCGATCTGGCTGGTCATGGGGCCGACGGCCAGGGCGTCGCTGCCCAGATACATCTCGCCGTCGCCATAGCCGACCACCAGGGGGCTGCCGCGCCGGGCGCCGAGGATGAGTTCGTCCTCGCCTTCGATGAGGACGGCCAGGGCGAAGGCGCCGCGAAGGCGGTCGAGGGTCTGCTTGAGGGCGTCGATGGGCGCAGCGCCCCTCGCCAGGGCCCGGTCGATGAGGTGGGGAATGACCTCGGTGTCGGTCTCGCTCTCGAAGGTGCGGCCCTCGGCGGCCAGCTCGGCCTTCAGCTCGGCGAAGTTCTCGATGATGCCGTTGTGGACCAGGGTCACCCGCCCCGCCCGTTGCGGGTGGGCGTTGGTCTCGGAGGGGGCGCCGTGCGTGGCCCAGCGGGTGTGGCCGACGCCGGTCAGGCCGTCTAGGGGCTGCTCGCGCAGGACATCCTCAAGGGCCCGGATCTTCCCCCGGGCCCGGCGACGGTCAACCCGGCCATCGGCGACCATGGCCACGCCCGCGGAATCATAGCCGCGGTATTCGAGCCGCCGCAGGGTCTCGATCAGCCGCTCCTGGACGGGCGCCTTGCCGACGATGCCGATGATGCCGCACATGGGCTGGTCCTCTCTTCCGGGGTCCCTTTCCGCCTGGCCTCCGGAGGGGCTAGACTGTGGGGACGGGCGGGGTTTAGCACCCGCGCCGACGGCGTCGATTAAATCCGGGTTTCGAATCGTTTCGGATTCCGGCCCCACTATGGCGAAAGCTTCGGAAGGCCCCATGAGCAAACGCGCCTTTTTCGGCACCGACGGTATCCGCGGCGAGGCCAACACCCACCCGATGACCGCCGAGGTGGCCCTGCGGGTCGGCCTGGCGGCGGGCCGGCTGTTCCGCTCCCGCGAGGAGCGCCGCCACATGGTGGTGATCGGCAAGGACACCCGCCTGTCGGGCTACATGGTCGAGCCGGCCCTGGTCGCGGGCTTCACCAGCGCGGGCATGGACGTGCGCCTGCTGGGCCCCATGCCGGCCCCCGGCGTGGCCATGATGACCCGCTCCCTGCGCGCCGACCTGGGCGTGATGATCTCGGCCTCGCACAACCCCTGGACCGACAACGGCATCAAGCTGTTCGGGCCGGACGGCTACAAGCTGTCCGACGCCCGGGAGCTGGAGATCGAGGCCCTGATGGGCCAGTCCCTGTCCGAGGACCTGGCCCCCGCCACGGCCCTGGGGCGGGCCGCCCGGGTGGATGACAGCCAGGCCCGCTATGTGGAGATCGCCAAGGCCACCTTCCCCCGCCGGCTGAGCCTGTCGGGCCTGCGCATCGTGATCGATTGCGCCAACGGCGCGGCCTACAAGGTCGCCCCCGCCGCCCTGTACGAGCTGGGCGCCGAGGTCATCCCCGTGGGCGTGGCGCCCAACGGCATGAACATCAACGAGGAGTGCGGCTCCACCCACCCCGAGGCCATGATCAAGGCGGTCAAGGAGTACCGGGCCGACATCGGCATCGCCCTGGACGGCGACGCCGACCGGCTGGCCATCTGCGACGAGAAGGGCCGAGTGGTCGACGGCGACCAGATCATGGCCCTGATCGCCGACAACTGGGCCCGGCGGAACCGGCTGGCCGGGGGCGGGGTGGTGGCCACGGTCATGTCCAACCTGGGCCTGGAGCGGTTCCTCGGCGAGCGCAACCTCAGGCTGGAGCGCACGGCGGTGGGCGACCGTTCGGTGATGATGCGCATGCGCGAGGGCGGCTACAACCTCGGCGGCGAGGCCTCGGGCCATATCATCCTGTCGGACTTCTCCACCACCGGCGACGGCCTCCTGGCCGCCCTGCAGGTGCTGGCCGTGCTGAAGGCCGGCGACCGGCCCATGAGCGCCCTGGCCCGCCAGTTCGAGCCGGCGCCCCAGAAGCTGGAGAACGTCCGCTTCACCTCGGGCCGGCCCCTGGAGGCCGACGGCGTGAAGGCGGCCATCGCCGATGCGGAGCAGAAGCTAGGCGCCGGCGGGCGCGTGCTGGTGCGCGCCTCGGGCACGGAGCCCCTGATCCGGGTCATGGCCGAGGGCGACGACGAGGCCCTGGTCAGCCAGGTGGTCCGCGAGATCGTCGGGGCGGTCCGCAAGGCCGCCGCCTGACCGCCTCCGGAGGGGCGCGCCCATGGATCCCGCCCTCGCCGGCTTCCTCCTGGTGGCGGTCTTCACCGCCCTGATCATGTCCGCCCGGTTGGCGCCGGCGCCGGCCCTGGTCCTGACGCCGCTGATCTTCGGCCTGATGGCCGGGCACGGGACCGACATGGGCCCGATGATCCTCGAGGGCCTGCGCGAGGTGGCGCCCACCGGGGTCATGCTGCTGTTCGCCATCCTGACCTTCGGCATCCTGACCGACGCGGGCCTGTTCGATCCCCTGGTGCGCCTGATCGTCCGCCGGGTCGGCGGCGACCCCTTCAAGGTCACCCTTGGCGCCACGGCCCTGGCGGCGGTGATCTCGCTCGATGGCGATGGCTCGACCACCTACCTCATCACCTGCGCGGCCATGCTGCCCCTCTACCGCCGGCTGGGCATGAACCTGCTGCATCTGGCCTGCCTGCTCATGCTGGTCAGCGGGGTGATGAACCTCTCGCCCTGGGGCGGGCCCACGGGTCGGGCGGCGGCGGCCCTGGGCCTGGACGTGACGGAGGTCTTCCTGCCCTTGCTGCCCGCCATGGGTGCAGGACTTCTCGCCGTGTTCGCCCTGGCGACGGGGCTGGGGCTGGCCGAGCGGCGGCGGCTGGGGGTGCTGGAGGCGCCCGCCCCGGTGGCGGACGAGGCGGACCGCCCGGCCCTGCGCCTGCGCTACGCCCTGAACCTCCTGATCCTCGCCGCCCTGATGGCGGGGCTGATCGCCCCGGCCTTCGGGGTGAAGACCCTGCCCCTGCCGGTGCTGATGATGATGGCCTTCGCCCTGGCCCTGACCCTCAATCACCCCGATCCCCGCACCCAGTCCGAGCGGATCGCCGCCCACGCCCCGGCCGCCCTGTCGGTGGCCGCCCTGATCTTCGCCGCCGGCGTGCTGACCGGCGTGATGAAGGGGACCGGGATGGTCGACGGCATGTCCGCCGCGCTGGTGGCGGCCCTTCCCGAGGCCCTGGGCCCGCACCTGGCCCCCGCCGTGGCGGCGGCGAGCCTTCCGGGAACCTTCTTCCTGTCGAACGACGCCTTCTACTTCGGCATGTTGCCGGTGCTGGCCGAGGCTGGCGCCGTCCACGGGATCGCGCCCGAGGCCATGGCCCGGGCCGCCCTGATGGGCCAGCCCTTCCACCTCCTGAGCCCCCTCGTCCCCTCCACCTGGCTGCTGGTGGGCCTGATCCGCGTGGAGATGGGCGCCCACCAGACGTTCACCGCCCTGCCGGCGGCGGGGGTCTGCCTGGTCCTCGCCCTGGCGACGATGGCGACGGGGGGGTTCTGAGGGCTAGGTCGCCGTCAGACCCTACTCCTCGGGTTCCAGCTTGACCGTCACGGGGTTGGGCACGAGGTCCTGGGAGGCTCCGGTCATCATGTCGACGCCCAGGCCGATCACGCCGCCGACCAGGACATTGCCGGCGACCCCCGCCGCGCCGGCGCTGGCCGTCTTGTGCGTCACCGAGACGCTGGCGGGCTTGTAGCCCGGTTTCTTGATCTCGGCGGTGAACTGGGACTTCCGAGGCATCTTGATCGCGCAGGGCGTCGACGGACAGAAGTGACCGTTGGTGGTCGTCACGGTGGCGCCCGGCGGTTCGGAATTGACCACCCAGGCGTCGTTGCTTCCGCGGGTGACGGTGGCGCATGCGGACAGGCCCGAGGCGGCGGCGACGGCGACCAGGGCCGTCCTCAACAGAGATGTCATGGTGGTGTTCCTTGCTTGCGGGTGTGATGGATCGGGTGGCGGGTCCGGCGCCTAGAGAATCCAGCCGGTCCCGAGGCTGGAGAGGGAGACGCCGACCAGGATGACCTGGTCGCCATTGCCCATGTCGACGACGACGTCTGCGCCCGCCTGGGCGACGGTGCGCGAGGGGCCGCCCTCCAGCTTCAGCCGGTCGCCCGCGGCAAAGCTGAAGTCGGTGATCCGGTCGATGCCGGCGCCGGCGAGGCTGTAGAACAGGTCCGCCCCTGCGCCGCCGGAGATGGTGTCGTTGCCCCGGTCGCCCCAGATCCAGTCGTCGCCGGTTCCGCCCATGACGGAGTCGTCGCCCTGGCCGCCGCGCACCCAGTCGTTGCCGGCGCCGCCATCGACGGTGTCGTTGCCCATGTTGCCGTAGACGATGTCAAAGCCGGCGTCGCCGAACAGGCGGTCGTTGTCCCTGCCCCCTACGACCCAGTCGTCACCGTCGTTCCCGTAGAGGGTGTCGGCGCCCATGTTGCCATGCATGTCGTCGAAGCCGGACCCGCCGGAGATCAGGTCGTCGCCCGCCTCCCCGCGCAGGAGGTTCGTGCCGGTGTTCTCGAGGATCGTGTCGTTACCAGCTCCGCCCCAGTAGGTGTCGTCACCATCGGCGCTCGTCACCTCGCCGACCAGATCGTCGCCTTCTCCGGCTTCAACGTAGTCGCTTCCCCGGAGCCCCTCGATCTGGTCCCCGCCGCCCTGGCCAAAGATGGTGTCATTACCGGCGAAGCCTCCGAGCGTGTCATTGGTCGCTGAGCCGAAGATGCTATCCGGCCCCCGCAGGACTGCGGCGAGGGCGCCGAGAGTGTCCTCTGTGTCCGCCCAGATCAGCCAGTCCAAGACGGGCGTGGAAAAGCCCGAGGCCTGATAGACTAGTATACCGTTGTAGCGGACCTCGATCCCGGTCACCGTACCCGAGATCGGAGCGCCAACAGAGTTGTACGTGAAATTGAAGCCCGAGAACGTGATCTGTTCGCCTTGATAGAGAAGGCGAAATGTCGTCGAGGAAGCCTGCAAGACATCTGCAATCAGAAGAACTGATATATCGAGGTCTGACATATCCAGACCCATGGGGCCTGCATAAACTTGCGCCATCCGGAATCTCTGGGCTGTCCCTGAAGAGTTTCCATACGCAGTCGCGGAATTGTCTATAGAGTCAATACTACCGGATCAAGATGCCGGTTTGGCTCCCGTAAATACGACCAATACTGACGTTCGGGGCGGTATTGGCGACAGAAAGATGGCCTTCGCTTTGCGATGTAGTCGCCGCCCACTCGCCCCGGGTCCGCCCCATCAAGGCGTAGCGGAAGCCCAGGGGCCCAAGGGCCAGCGTCTTCAGGCCGCCTCGTCAATCCGGATCTCGAGGCGCAGTCCCGCCGCTGTGGCGAGGTTGACGAGAGCGTCGAGCGAGAACTTCCCCAGCTTCCCCCGGAGCAGGTCGTTCAGCCTCGGGCGGGTGACGCCAAGCCGGACTGCGGCGGCATCCTGGGAGAGGTTCCAGGATCGCACCTTTTGCGCCACGGCGGAGAGAATCTCGGCTCGCGCCTTCAGGTTCGCCGCTTCGGCTGGGGTGTCTGCGAGGGCGTCGAAGACGTTCTCGAAGGTCTGAACTTCCATCATCATCGTCTCCATGCCCGTAGCCGCGCGGCTGCGAGGTCAAGGTCCTTCTGAGCCGTCTTCTGGGTCTTCTTGCTGAAGGCGTGGAGGACCAGAACACGATCCGCCAGCCTCGCCAGGTAGATCACCCGGAAGGCCCCCGAGGCGTCCCGGATGCGGATCTCCCGCACGCCGGGTCCAATCGTACCCATGGGCTTCCAGTCGTCGGGGTCGAGACCCTGCTGCAACTGGTGTAACTGGAAGCCCGCAGTCGCCCGCGCCGACTCCGGGAATTCCCGAAGACGCGACAGGCTGTCTCCCAGAAAGAGGACCGCTTTCACGGGATCAGTGTATCTAAATCGATACTGTCCGGCAATGGGTCCTACGCCCGCCCCACCGAGGCGTAGCGGAAGCCCAGGGCCCGTACGTCCGCCGGCTTGTAGATGTTGCGCAGGTCGACCAGCACGGGGGTGCGCATCAGGGTGCGGACGCGGTCCAGGTCGAGGGCGCGGAACTGGTCCCACTCGGTGATGATCACCAGGACGTCGGCGCCCTCGGCGGCGGCGTAGGCGTCGGGGCGGAAGTCCACGCCGGGCAGGAGGTGGCGGGCCTCGGCCTCGCCCTCGGGGTCGAAGGCCTGGATGCGGGCGCCCAGGGCCTGGAGGGCGGGGAGGATGTCGAGGGACGGGGCGTCGCGCATGTCGTCGGTGTTGGGCTTGAAGGTCAGGCCCAGGATGCCGACCGTGCGGCCATCGAGGTCGCCGTCGACGGTGGCGGCCACCTTGGCGGCCATCGCCTTCTTGCGCGCGTCGTTGACGGCCACGGTGGTCTCTATGAGGCGGACGGGGGAGCCGGCGTCGGTGGCGGTGCGCACCAGGGCCAGTGTGTCCTTGGGAAAGCAGGAGCCGCCATAGCCAGGGCCGGCGTTGAGGAACTTGCCCCCGATGCGCTTGTCGAGGCCGATGCCCTTCGCCACCTGCTGGACGTCGGCGCCGACGGCCTCGCAGAGGTCGGCCATCTCGTTGATGAAGGTGATCTTCATGGCGAGGAAGGCGTTGCCCGCGTACTTGATCAGCTCGGAGGTGCGCCGGTCGGTGAACTGGATCGGCGTCTCGTTGAGGAAGAGGGGCCGGTAGAGCTCGGTCATGACCGGCCGGGCGCGCTCGTCGTTGAGGCCCACCACAACGCGATCGGGGCGCTTGAAGTCCTCGATGGCCGCCCCTTCGCGCAGGAACTCGGGGTTGGAGACCACGGCGAACTCGGCGTCGGGCCGGCGCTGGCGGATGATGGCCTCGATGCCGTCGCCTGTGCCGACGGGGACGGTGGACTTGGTGACCACCACGGTGAAGCCGTCGATCAGGTCGGCGATCTCGGCGGCAGCGGCGTGAACGTAGGACAGGTCGGCGTGGCCGTCGCCCCGGCGCGAGGGGGTGCCCACGGCGATGAAGACCGCGTCGGCGCCGCGCACGGCCTCCGCCGCCCCGGTGGTGAAGGCCAGCCGCCCGGCCTGGACATTACGGGCGACCAGGGTGTCGAGGCCCGGCTCATAGATGGGCATGCGCCCGGCCTTGAGGCCCTCGATCTTGGCCGCGTCCTTGTCGATGCAGGTGACCTGGTGGCCGAAGTCGGCGAAGCAGGCGCCCGAGACGAGGCCCACATAGCCGGTGCCGATCATGACGACGTGCATGGGGCTCAGATCTCCTGGTTGTAGGCGCCGATCTCGGGGCGCCGGGATAGACGGGGCTTCACCTCCTCGCGGAAGAGGGCGCGCATGTCGTCCTCCGAGCGGGTGCTCTCGACCACGACGACGATCTCGGGCTTGTTGGAGGAGGCGCGGACCAGGACCCAGGAGCCGTCCTCGAGGGCCACGCGCACGCCGTTGACGGTGATCACCCCGGTGATGGCGCGGCCCAGGATTGTCCCGCCGTCGCGGGCCAGGGCCTCGTACTCGGCGACCACCCCCTCGACCACGCCGTACTTGGCCTCGTCGGCGCAGTGGGGCGACATGGTCAGGCTTGTCCAGGCCTGGGGCAGGGCGTTCCTCAGCTGCGACAGGCTCTGGCCCGGATTGCGGTCGAGCATGCCCAGGATGGCGGCGGCGGCGGTGAGGCCACAGTCATAGCCGCGCCCTAGGGGGGCGTTGAAGAAGAAGTGGCCCGACTTCTCGAAGCCCGCCAGGGCGCCGATCTCGGCGGTCTTGCGCTTGATGTAGCTGTGGCCGGTCTTCCAGTAGAGGGTCTGGGCCCCGTTGGCGGCCAGGACCGGGTCGGTGGCGAAGAGGCCGGTGGACTTCACGTCGACGATGAACCGGGCGTCCGGGTGCAGGCCGGACAGGTCGCGCGCCAGCATGAGGCCGATCTTGTCGGCGAAGATCTCCTCGCCGGTGTCGTCCACCACCCCGCAGCGGTCGCCGTCGCCGTCGAAGCCGAGGGCGAGGTCGGCGCCGAAGTCGCGCACGGCCTGGCCCATGGCCTTGAGCATTTCGTGGTCTTCGGGGTTGGGATTGTAGCGCGGGAAGGACCAGTCGAGCTCGCAGTCCATCTCGTAGACCACGGCCACGCCCATGCGGCGCAGGGCCTCGGGAGCGAAGGCGCCGGCCGTGCCGTTGCCGCAGGCGCAGACCACCTTGAGCGGGCGGTTCACCTGGACCCTGGCGGAGACGTCGGCGATGTAGCGCTCCGCCACGCCGGGGACGTGGGTGAGGGTTCCGCCCGGGCGCGTCACGCCGAGCCCGGAAAGGACGATCTCCTTCAGGCGGCCCATCTCGTCGGGACCGAAGGTGAGGGGCGGGGAGACGCCCATCTTCACGCCGGTCCAGCCGTTCTCGTTGTGGCTGGCGGTGACCATCGCCACGGCGGGGGCCTCGAGGTCGAACTGGGCGAAATAGGCCATGGGCGAGAGGGCGAGGCCAATGTCCAGCACCTCGCAGCCGGCGGCCAGGAGGCCGAGGGTCAGGGCCTGCTTGATGGACTGGGAGTAGGAGCGGAAGTCATGGCCGACGACGATGCGCCTCTGGCCCAGTTCGTGGATGTAGGTTCCGAGGCCCAGCCCCAGGGCCTCGACGCCCAGGAGGTTGATCTCGGAGCCGAACAGCCAGCGGGCGTCATACTCCCGGAAGCCGGTGGCCTTTACCAGGGGCAGGTTTTCGTGGTCGGGGGTCTGCGGGACGAGGTCCGCGCGGGGGAGGGTCGGCATCGGCGCTCCAGTTTGATTCCGCCGCGCTCTTAGACCTTCACGCCGGTTCCGACCAGTGCGGTCGGGTCACATGACCCCGGCGCGGAGCAGGTCGTGGACGTGCAGTATGCCCACCGGCCGGTCGTCATCGAGGACGAAGAGCACGTTCACCGCCGGCGGTGGATCGGTCATGAGCGCGAGCGCCTCCGAGGCCAGCTGGCGGGGCCCGACCACCTTGTTGGGCCCTGGCGTCATGACCTGGCCGGCGGTGCGGTCCATCAGCCCCGCCATGTGGCGGCGCAGGTCACCGTCGGTGAGGACGCCCGCCAGTCGGCCGTCGGCCCCCAGGACTCCGACGCAGCCGAACCGCTTCTCGGTCATGACCAGGAGGGCCTCGCTCATGGGCGCGTCCGGGGCGACCAGAGGGATGTCTTCGCCGGCGTGCATCAGGTCGGCCACCGTACGCAGCTGGGCCCCGAGCTTGCCGCCGGGATGGAAGGTGCGGAAGTCTCCGGCGGTGAAGCCGCGCCGCTCCAGGAGGGCCACGGCCAGGGCGTCGCCGAGGGCGATCTGCAGGGTGGTGGAGGTGGTGGGGGCGTTGACCTCGCCGGTGGCCTCCGCCGCCGTAGCCAGTTCCAGCACCACGTCGGCCGTGCGGCCCAGGGCGCTGTCGCGTGCGGCGGTGAGGGCGATGAGGGGGATCTCGAAGCGACGGGAATAGGCCAGGACGTCCGCCAGTTCGCGGTTTTCCCCCGACTTGGACAGGGCCAGGATGACGTCTTCACGGCTGATCATGCCGAGGTCGCCGTGGCTGGCCTCGTTGGCGTGGACGAAGCTGGCCGGGGCGCCTGTGGAGGCGAAGGTGGCGGCGATCTTGCGGGCCACGTGGCCGGACTTGCCGATGCCGGTGCAGATGATGCGGCCGCGCGCGGCGGCCAGGAGGTCCACGGCGCGGGCGAAATCCGGACCCAGAGCGGCGGCCTGCTGCTCCAGGGCGCCGGCGGCCTGGCGCAGGACCCGGCGGCCGGTCTCGATGGCGGCGGCGCTCACTGCGGCGTCTCCGCAGGCGACGGGGTGGAGGGTGCAGGAGTCTTCCCGCCCTCGGCGGCGGCGCGGGCGGCGGCGACCGCCTCGCGGGCCTTCTGGCGTCTGGCGTTGTCGGCCTCGGCCTCGCGGCGCATGGCGGCCTGGACCTCGGGCCTCTGCTGGACCGGGACGGAACCGAAGGGGCCGGGCGAGCGTGACCCCAGGCCCTGGGGCCAGACCATGGCCAGGGCGATGAGGGCGGCGGCGGCCAGGGCCAGGCCGCCAAAGAAGACGCGGTCGCTCATGGCCTTCTCTTAACGCCTCGCGGGCCCGGAAGCCACACGCGCCCGCGAGCCGGCCTTGACGCGTCCATCCGCCGGCCCTAGCCCGGAGGCGAAATCCGGACGGAGACCGCCATGCCCACCCTGATCCTGCTGCGACACGGCCAGAGCCAGTGGAACCTGGAGGACCGCTTCACCGGCTGGGTGGACGTGGACCTGACCGCCGAGGGCGAGGCCCAGGCGCGCAAGGGCGGCGAACTGATGAAGGCGGCGGGACTGCAGGTCGACCGGGCCTACACCTCCGTGCTGACCCGGGCGATCCGCACCCTCTGGCTGGCCCTGACAGCGGCGGGGCAGACCTTCGTGCCGGAAACCAAGGACTGGCGGCTGAACGAGCGCCACTACGGCGGCCTGACGGGCCTGAACAGGACCGAGACCGCGGCGAAGCACGGCGCCGACCAGGTGCGGATCTGGCGACGGTCCTATGACACCCCGCCCCCGCCCCTGGCGCCCGGCGGCGAGTGGGACTTATCCCGCGACCGCCGCTACGCCGGCCTCGTCCTGCCGGACACCGAGAGCCTGAAGACCACCCTGGAGCGGGTGGAGCCCTACTGGACCGCCGAGATCGCCCCGAGGCTGGCGGCGGGCGAGACGGTGCTGGTGGCGGCCCACGGCAACTCGCTGCGAGCCATCGTCAAGCTGATCTACGGCCTGTCCGCCGACGGGATCATGGAGGTCGAGATCCCGACCTCGAATCCGCTGGTCATCGACCTGGATGGCGCCCTGAAGCCGGTGGCCGCGCGCTACCTCGACGCGGACCGGGCCCAGTCCCTGCCGAAGACGCCTTGAGCCGGGACGCCGAGATCGCCGCCATGCGAAGGGCCATCGAACTGGCCCGTCCGGGCGTCGGGCGGACGGCGGAAAACCCCTCCGTGGGCTGCGTGATCCTCGGCCCTGACGGGATCGTCGGCGAGGGCGCGACGGCGGAGGGCGGCCGGCCCCATGCCGAGGAGCGGGCCCTTGCGGCGGCCGGCGCCGCGGCGCGCGGCGCGACGGTGCTGGTGACCCTGGAGCCCTGCGCCCGGCGTTCGGGAGACGGCGTTTCCTGCACGGACCGACTGATCGCGGCGGGCGTACGCCGGGTTGTCATCGCCTGCGACGACGCCTCGGTCTTCGCCTCGGGCGAGGGAGAGGCGCGCCTTCGGGAGGCCGGCGTCGGCGTCGAGAAGGGACTGCTGGAGGCCGAGGCCCTCTCCCTCTACGCGGAGTACAGGCCTGCGCGGAACAACTTCACCGGGAGTTAATCGCCTTGTAGTAGAGAGCCCTGCACACCCAGGGGGACTCCCGGCCTCATGTCTGTCAAGACACCCGAGTTGCTTGACCTGCCCGTCATGTCCCAGTCCGAGCTGGATGACATCTGCCGGAAGAATGCGCGGTTCAATTCCGGCCGCACCGGCGGCCTGAGGGCCAACCTTTCCTGGCGGAACCTCGCGGGGCTCAGGCTCTCTCTTCATGACCTTTCCGGCGCGGACCTCACCGGCGCCAACCTCCGGGGCGCCACCCTCCTCGGCGCCAGGCTGGACAACGCAAGCCTCTTCGGCGCCGACCTCGAGAACGCCGATCTCCGGAAGGCTTCCCTGCGTCGCGCCAACCTGAAGGGGGTCTGCCTCAGAAACGCAGACCTCAGCGAGGCGGACCTGTTCGAAGCGGACCTGTGCGAGGGTTCCATCGCGGTGGGCGACCGGAAACTGGGGTATCGGCTGATCGGGAAGGCGGGCGGCGCCGGGGAGGCGCCGGCCGGCCAAAGGACCGTGAAGGCGGACCTGACAGGCGCCGTCCTGAGGAAGACCCGGCTGACCCGGGCCAACATGAAGCTCTGCGTCCTGGCCTTCGCGGACCTCACCGGCGCGGACCTCACCCAGGCCAAGATGAGAGGCGCCGACCTGAGGAAGGCGGTCCTGCTCGACGCCCGGACCCAGTACGCGGATACTGTCGATGCAGATCTCGAGGGCGCCCTCGTCAAGCCCCCTGCGGATCCAGACGCCGGGGAGCCTTCCGTAGCGGATCAGATCCGGGATCATGTGCTCTGGAGCGAAACAAACGGGAGGTCGGGCAAGGCCGGTGTCTTTGACGCGGCGGACCTGCGGGGCCTGAAGAACCTGAACAACAAGGTCCTGACCGCCCTTTCGGCCCGCGGGGCCGTCCTTCACGGGCTCGACCTGGTGGGCGCCCAGCTTCAGGGCGCGAGGCTGGAGGGAGCCGACCTGAGGTCCTGCGACCTTCGGGGCGCTGACCTGCGCGGGGCCCGCCTCACGGGGGCCCTGCTCGCCGGGGCGGACCTGCAGGGCGCCAACCTGGGTCTCCTTCAACTGGGCGGCGGGCACCGCCTGCCCGCGGACCTCACTTCCGCCGACCTGCGTCGCGCCATCCTGGCGGGCGCCTGCCTGAAGGGGGCGATCCTCGACGGCGCCGATGTCCGGCGAGCCGACTTTACAGACGCCGAACTCGGCGGGGCTTCCCTGGCGTTTGGTGAAACCTTCGGGTTGAAGGGCATAGCCTGACCTGCACCGTCCTGATGCGAAACGTGCGACGTCCTGAGACGTCGCCCGCCGCAGGGTGTCGGCTCCGTCCGGGGATCAGGCCGCCTTCTCGCCCTCGATCAGCGGCGCGGCGCTGGTGGCGATCTCGATGCGCCGGGGCTTGAGCGCCTCAGGCAGCTCGCGCCGCAGGGCGATCGAGAGAAGGCCGTCGGCGAGCCGCGCTTCGGTCACGACCACGTAGTCCGCGAGCTGGAAACGGCGCTCGAAATCGCGCTCGGCAAGGCCGCGGTGGAGGAACCGGCGGTCGGCCTCATTGGCCGCCTTGCGGCCCTGGACGGTGAGCAGGTTCTCCTTGACCTCGATGTTCAGCTCTTCGGGCCGGAAGCCGGCGACGGCGATCTGCGGGCCGCACGGCTGGACGTCCTGGTGCTCAGCGGCGGCCGCATCATGCCCACCGACATGACTTCGGCGGATCTGAGGCGGGCCAATCTTGCGGGTGCCGACCTCGGGGGGCGATCCTGAACGACACCGATCTGCGGCAGGTGAACCTCACGGACGCTAACCTCAAAGACGCCGAGGTCGCCCTTCGTGAGACCTACGGCCTTAAAGGCGGGCCGACAACAGGCTAGGTCCAATCGACATTCAGGGATTCACGCGCGGCCTGATGCGTGATTCATAGGTCTCCGCTTTGGCGGAGGTCTGCGATGGGCGTGAAGCGTTATGAACTGGACGAGGCGCAGTGG